>CAUWNO010000120.1:0-6538 GCA_963559965.1 uncultured Lachnospiraceae bacterium
TGTTCCATATTGTTCCGGCATACGCTGCTTCAGCTGTTCCAGCATCTGCCGTTTTCCCCCTGCCCATTTTACAAAGGGAACCATATCTGGCATATTCATAACCTCTCTCCATTCCTCTGTCTTTTAACTGTCTTTAATTGTTTTCAAACTGTTTTTTGAACTGTCTTTCTGTCAGAATTTGCGGATCTCATCCTCGTCTCCGCCGTTTTTGTCTATCGAACGGATGACAACGTCATATCCGCCGTTTCCAACAGTTACATGGACTCTGTCTCCTGCCCTGCGCCCCAGAATTGCTTTTCCAAGAGGAGACTCGATACTGATGCGCCCCTCCATGGAATTTCCTCTGATGGAGGTGACAAGTTTAATCCACTCTGTCTCGCCTTCATCCTCGTAAAAAAGCTCCACCCTTGTATCCAGACCCACCTCGTCGTCCTGAGAATCGTCTGTCACAATCTGCGCTGTGCGAAGCATTCTCTCCAGATAACGGATACGGCTTTCATTCTGATTCTTTTCCCTTTTTGCCGCATAATATTCAAAGTTTTCGCTCAGATCGCCCTGCGCTCTTGCTTCCTTCACCGCTTCAATCGCTTCCTTACGGACGACAAGCTTTCTGTGCTCTATCTCTTTTTCTATCTTTTCCACATCATGCTTCGTAAGCTGCTCACGCATCCTCATCCCTCTTTTCCATCATTCCGCGTCCGACTGTCCGAACTGAAATGCCGTTTACCACCACGCGATCGTCAACCTCTATTACAAGACACTGGCGTCCGTCGATAATCCGCGTTTCCACCAGATCTGTCCGCTCCGGATTTACCTGAATGACAACGTCCGGCGTCTTGATTTCAAATTTTCTGGCGCTCATCACGTTAGAAGCAAGGAATTCTGTCTTTGCTCCTTCTGTCTCCTCGTAGCGTTCCTCGATCTCTTCAAATTTTTCCGAATCCACGCCGCTTTCTGCAAGAAGTCTTTTCACCTCTGCTCTGTCCAGAACAACAAGGTCCGGCTCGTCTTTTTTCTCCTCTACCATCTCCTGGAGCTTTTCATGAATATTTCTTACCTTTTCGTAGTCGCAGTCCTCTCCAAGCGTCTCTTCTATCATCGCATTGAAGGTTTCCTTCTGCCCTCCTGCGGAAAGAGGCGTCCTGCAGCCGAACAGCTTTTCCACAAAATCTTCCATCAGCTCTTCCGGATTCTTTGAGTAATAGAGCATACTGTGCAGATCCGTACTTCGATCCTGAAAGGCAGGGAAGAGAAAACCTGTGGATGGAAGCTCTACCAGCCAGTCGCGCACTCTCGGTCCGAAACGATTGCTTTCCGCATCGTAACTCAGCCCCGCCTTTGCAAGATTTACAGGGCAGAGCGTACAAAGTATGTACTCATACACCTCGTCGGAAGCGTCAAACATTTCTTCATTATCGGAAGATTTTCCCGGAATGTCGTAAGCTCCGTGGACAAGAAGAATCAGATAATTTTCTCCATAAGGAAAGCTCTCAATAACCCGATCATAAAACTCCTCCAGAAGCTCATCGTCCTTCAGCCTGCTGTCGCGAAGCCTGAGAAGGAATTCCTGAGCGCCTCCTTCCAGCTCCGCATCAAGCGGAAATTCAAGATTTACAAGATTTTTCCCCACTGTACCAGAAAGACTCTTCCTGAATATTTCAAAATACTTAAAGCATTCCTCCTCAGACTGTGCAAGAAACGCTTCTTTCATCTCGCTCTTTTTATTCTTTTCCCCGTCCACATAGCAGGCGCACAGGCGTGTCAGCGCGCAGTTCTGCGGTGTAAACTGCTTCTTTATCTCAGAAATCTCTTTCTTATTCATCTGATTTTTTTCCTCTCTTCTTCAAAAAACAAATTTCTGCCTTTTCCTTTCCGCAGCCCTCAAGATGCTTGATTATCACGACAGCGGCAACGATGGCAAAGCCTGCCTTCATTCTCCCATCGGAAAGACTCAGGGCGCAGAGCGACCCAAACAGGGTAAAGGTCACAATCGAACGGACGGCGTTGGGATAAATCCGTATCACCAGAGAAAACAACAGATAACATGCCGCCAGAATCACAAAGGGGCGCATCTCCGGCAGCACACCCAGCGTCACGCCGAAAGACACGGCAATCGCCTTACCTCCGCGCTTCTTATTTCCAAAAAAACGGGAAGAGGCATGACCGAGCACGGGAGCTGCCAGTACCAGCGCAAAAAGCGGATGCAAAGCTCCCCCCGCCCGGACGCAGAGTCTGACCGGAAAAAACCCTTTCAGAATATCAGCCGCCACACACAGAAGCCCCAGAGGAATCCCTGCCTGAGAAAAGGCATTGGCTGCTCCCGGATTGCCGTCCGCACTCCGCTCGCACACATCGATTCCTTTTATCTTCTGAGGAAGCAGATAAGAATACATCACGCTTCCGGACAGATATCCGGCTGCAATCCAAAACAAATCATTCAGCATTCTTCTTCTCCTGTTCCTCTGTAATTCTTTTTAAAAGCCGGTAAATGCGCCAGGATGCGCTTCCCTCGTTCGCCTTTTTTTGCTGCTCCAGCATCCTCGTCCGCCGTTCCTGCGAATGAATAAGCCTCTCTCCTGCCCGCGCCTGACCCAGTACGCTTTTCTGCGGTTCGGACCAGCCGTGGCTCTCAAAGAAACGGCTGTTCATCGTCTCGCATCCGGGAATCGGGGCTGTGTGAATAATCGGGATATTTTCCACGCGGGCTTCTGTGGACGTCAGCCCGCCCGGCTTTGTATAAATCACGTCGCATGCCTCCATACAGACCGCTACATTTTTTGTAAATCCAATGACTTTTACCTGATTATTTTTACGGAACCGTTTCTGAAGCATACGGTACATCCGCCGGTTATTTCCGCATATAATCACAAGTCCGTCTCCGTCCTTCAGCTTTTCTGCCAGCACATCAGCCAGAAGATATACTTTTCCAAAGCCCATGCTTCCGCTCATAATCAGGTGAAGACGGTGAAAGCCTTCCATCCCTATGGCGCGGCGCGCCCTTTCCTTTCCTATCCGTTTCTCAAAACGAAGAGAAACAGGAATACCGTAAGGAAGGAGCTTTTCTTTCGGAACTCCCCTGAGCGCATATTCCTCCACACAATCCTCGTGTGGCAGCACATAATAGTCACATTCCGTCTCTTCCCAGAAGGGAATACAGGTGTAATCCGTTCCGACGGAAACAAAAGGAAGCGTAAGCCTTCCCTTTCTTTTCAGCCATGTCAGAATTTCTGCCGGATAAAGGTGCGTTACAAGTATCACGTCAAAGGTCTCTTTTTCCAGATAGGACGCCACCGCGCCCGCTGCAAGACTGTTGGCATAATAAACCGGCGATTTTCTTTTACTGGAACTGATCTTCATTCCAAGCCGGTATACGGCTCCGAAAAGGCGGGGCGTATTTTTCGCTGTCCAGACGTATGCTCCGCCGACGCGCTTCGCCGTCTTCGGACTGACAAGACTCATCGCGTCCAGGAACACAGTCTCGTCTCCCTCGGCAAGAATGCGCTCCTGCATCGCTCTGGCTGCCGCGTCATGCCCCCCGCCTGTACAGCAGGACAAAATCAATACTCTCATGCGTTATCCTTTCCCTGTGTTTCTCCCTCCGGAAGTTTTCTTTTTCCTGTACGGATCTCTTCCAGAAGTTTTGCTGTTTCTTCGGAAAGCTGCTCAAAAAGATAGGTTTTTCCACCCGGCTGCGTCTTTTCTATCGTCTCCCGAACCTGTTCTCTGGAAAGCTTCGTAAGCTCCTTCAGACCCTGCGCCGACAGACGCGCAGCGCCCTGTCCCAGGATAATCACCTGCTCCAGCCCGTCGGAAGTGGCTACTGTCACCCTGTGCTTCCTTCCCAGCTCATGAACTGTCTTTTCTATATATTGATCTGCCGTCTCTGCCTCTTTTGTATAAATGACGTGAATATTGTGGTACGAAAAGATCTCACCCTTTCCGCCCTCCACACGGTATGCGTCAAATACGAGAATCAGGACACAGCCCAGAACTCCCTGCAGATCGCAGAGAATATCCATCAGTTTTCCTCTGGCTGCTTCCAGATTTACTTCCGCCAGCTCTTTCAAATCTTCCCATGCAAAAATGATATTGTAGCCGTCCACCAGAAGGTATTCCTTCTGCGGCTTCCGGCTTTTTATCTCGCGTTTTTCCTCTTCCGGCTCCGGACGAAAGACGCGTTCCACACGTCCGACTCCCTGTCTGTCCCTTCTTACAGGACCGTAAGTGCGCTCAAAAATCTCATCAAGCTCTTTTGGATCTACGGCTCCCAGAGACGAGCGGCTCTGCCTTGCCGCCGCAAGCCCCGTTCTCTCTTTCTCCTTCTCCGGCTGCAGAACGCTTTCCAGATGCATATAGGAAAAAACCTGATCCCACGGCACATAGAAGCCCGCTCCGTGTGCGCAGAATACAGAGCCTGCCGGATTGTCCATATCCTCCTCCGGGCGGTAACCGGAAGCCGCCGCAATCTCCTCTGCATCCGTACAGGGCGCATAACCGGAAAACGTACAGCTCAGTCTTCCCTCTCCTCGGGTATAGGCGATAACTTCCGCGCCATAGCCCTGCATAGCTGCCGCAGGAGCCTTTCCTGTCAGCACCATATGGTTTCCTTCCTGCTCCGGCTCTGAAAAGCTTCCCGCCATCTTCTGGATATCCGACATAGCCCGTCCAATCCTGTCCGAAGGAACTTCGATGCGAAATTCGTAAAAAGGCTCCAGAAGAACCGTCTTCGCCTGCATCAGTCCCTGACGGACAGCCCTGTAAGTCGCCTGCCTGAAATCGCCGCCCTCCGTATGCTTCGGATGGGCTTTGCCTGACGCCAGCGTAATCTTCATATCTGTAATTTCAGACCCTGTCAGCACTCCTGGATGGCTTCTCTCCTGAAGATGCGTCAGGATCAGTCTCTGCCAGTTCCTGTCAAGCACGTCTTCACTGCAGCTGCTTTCAAAGACCAGACCGCTGCCCGGCTCTCCCGGTTCCAGAATCAGATGCACCTCCGCGTAATGACGCAAAGGCTCAAAATGACCGACCCCTTCCACGGAAGATGCAATCGTTTCCTTATATACGATACTTCCCGGTCCAAACTCCACCTCGATACCGTATCGTTCCTTCATCAGCCTTCTGACAATTTCCAACTGCACCTCTCCCATGACGCGCACATGAATTTCTTCCGCCTTTTCCTGCCATACGACGTGAAGCTCCGGAAGCTCCTCTTCCAGACGGCGAAGCTTCTGCAAAAGTTCCTGTCTGTGAAGCCCTTCCGGTCCAAAAAGCTGATAAGTAAGTACAGGCTCCAAAACAGGTCCCGGTCTGTGCTGTTCAAATCCGAGACCCTCCCCGGCACGACTGCGCGTAAGCCCTGTCACCGCGCAGACCATTCCCGGTGCCGCTTCCTGTACGGGAGAAAAGCTTCCGCCGGAACAAATCCGGATCTGATCTGCCTTTTCCTCCCATCGCTCCCCGTTTTGCTCGCCAAAGAGCGTCTGCTTTACTTTAAGCCTGCCTCCCGTAACCTTCAGGTAACTCAGCCTGTTTCCCTGCTCATCCCGTCCTATCTTATAAACACGCGCTCCAAATTCCTCAGGATAAGACGGCGCCCTGAGATATTTTTCCAGTCCGCCCAGCAGCGCGTCGATTCCGTCGCCTTTCAGAGCCGAACCAAAGAAGCAGGGAAAAATCTTCCTTTCCCCTACTTTTTCCGCAATTTCTTCTTCCAAAAGGCTTCCCCTTTCCAGAAAGCTCTCAAGAAGCATTTCATCGCACACAGCCAGCTCTTCCCATAACTCCTGTGCATCTCTTTCCTCCGAAAAATCTGCACAGCGCTCGTCCAGGCTTTCTTTCAGTTCTGTAATCAGACTGTCTTTATCCGTTCCTCTCTGATCCATCTTGTTCACAAAGAGAATCGTCGGAATCCGATACTCCTCCAGAAGCTTCCAGAGCGTTCTGACATGCCCCTGTACCCCGTCCGCTCCGCTGATAACGAGAATACAGGCGTCCAGAATCCACAGAGTACGCTCCATCTCCGCCGAAAAATCCACATGTCCCGGCGTATCAAGCAACGTAATCTCCATCTTCTCTCCCACAGGAAGCTGTGCCTGACTGGAGAAAATCGTAATGCCGCGCTCCCTCTCCAGCTCATGGGAATCCATATGAGCATCCCCGTGATCAACTCTGCCTGCCTTTCGGATGCTTCCGCAGCGAAACAGAAGACTCTCTGCCAGCGTCGTCTTCCCGGCGTCTACATGAGCCAGCAGACCGACACACATCTGTTTTTTTACTTTTTCAGTCATCTGTCCGCCCATGAAAACGCCTCCCTTCGTGACTGCATAATATCGAATTATACCACAAAAGAAGGCGGTAGTCGAGATGTCAGATTGAGAAATGGATTTGATATTATCTGTAAAATCCTGTATAATAAAATCAAGAATCTTAATCCCAGGAAGGATGTTGCTCCTATGACAGAAACCGAACTTCTGAATCTTATACACAGCGGTGAAAATACCCGTGTTGAATTTAAAAAATCTACGAATGCTATTACAAA
>CAUWNO010000121.1:0-6514 GCA_963559965.1 uncultured Lachnospiraceae bacterium
TTCTTGTTCCGCTTCCAAAACGCTCGCGCTCTCCTGCTCTGTCTTCTTAAGCTCTTCCTGCAATGCATGCTCCAGCTGCTCTTCAATCTGCTCTGCAAGCTTATCCTTCCCGCTCTCGCCGGAATCTATCACCTTCACAGAAGCTTCCTCCTGTGCGGAAGGGCTCTTGTCCGCAGTAAGCAGACTGAGCACGTGCATTGTTTTATTGCTTTTATCTGATTTTTTTGCCATGCTTGCTCCCGTCTGCGCGCTTTAGCACGCTTACAAAATCAAGGAAGATGCATCTCCTTTACGCTTCTCTTCCTGCCTGCAGTTCGTCTAAAACTTCTGCAACAAATCCTTCATAGTCCTTCGAAACCTTGGTCCCTTTTGCATATTTTATGATGCTCTCTCCATGGGCCGGCGCCTCGGACACTGCCACCGCAGTTCGAATCTTATTGGAAAATACCTTCGTATCCAGCTGGCCTGCCACCTGTCCCGCCATATCCAGGACGTCCTTGGAAAGACGGGTCCTCGCATTAAAACGCGTCAGCAGAATCCCCAGAACCTTAAGCTGCGGATTGATCTGATTTCTGACGGCCTCCACCGTTTCACGAAGCTGCGCCAGACCCACCAGACTTAAAATATCAGCTCCCATCGGAATGATCAGGTAGGACGCCGCAGCATAAGCATTCACCGTCAGAAGATTCAGAGCAGGAGGCGTGTCAATGACAATATAATCGTAATCGTTCTCCACTTCCTTGAGCTTCTCCTTCAAAACCGTCTGCATATGCGCTGCATCTATATTCGTCTGCATGGAGCTGAGCATCATTCCAGAAGGAATGACGTCGCACTCTTCTGTTTTGCAGATCGCCTCCCTGATGCCTTTGGCCCCGGAAAGCACCTCGTAAATATCGCCCTCCTCCTGGCCAAGCCCCAAGGAAAATCCAAGGTTTCCCTGGGGATCCATATCAATGGCGAGAACCCGAAAGCCCTTTTGTACCAATCCGCCTGCTAAGGCTGCGGAGCTGGTGGTCTTTCCGACTCCGCCCTTCTGGTTTGTCAATACTATTATTACTGCCACAGCGTTTCCTCCCGGTTATTCTCTCTCGTACTCAGATGTGAGCGCCATCCAAATCTGATTTACCTTCTCTACACAGTCCACGTAAAGCTGTACCAGATCGATATGGTCAAGTCCCAGATTTTGGGCAAGCTTCTTGCTTTCCTTCCACTCTGCTTTCTCATAGGCAAGAATCAGGGAATACAGCATCCCCGGCTTGCCTTCTCTGGTCAGAAGGGCCGCTTTTATATTATCGTTCACCGGAAGCTCCTGCAAAATTTCCTCCATGGTAGCGTCCACCATGTATACAAAACAGGAGAACATTCCCATCATATATGCTTCGGAAGGTGTAATTCCAAGGCCATAGCTCCTCTTTGCCAGCTCCTGACTGAAGGTTGCCCGCAAAAAGGACATCTTTAAAATTTCCTCGGCTTCCTGATCCCCCTTGGCCGACAGGGACAGCATGTAAACCCACTCTCTCATCCTGCTGATTCCCAGAGTCACCAGCGCAAACCGGATGGAGGCCGTCTTTTTCCGCAGCGCGAAATAGGTAGAGTTCACCATCTTCAGCAAGCTATAGGTAAGTCCCGCGTCGCGGCTGATAATCTGTTCGATGATTTCCACATCCGGCTCATCCTTGCTTACCTCTGTCACCAGCTGGAAAAAGTTCCCCTTCAGATAATCCAGCTTATCCATCTTGGATACGCAGTTTTCCGCCACATAATCGCCTTCCGCATAATCTACCTTCAGACGCTCCGCCAGCTCATAGTCCTCTTTGGTATTGACGTTTGCCAGAATGCATTTTTTGCGAAAGCCCTGTGCCATACGAACCACATTATCCAGAGAGTCCAGCGCCTTTTTCTGATTCCGGATCTCATCCGTCAGTTCTACTCTGATAAAATCCGCGTATTCCAGCATGGAAAAATATTTCGGGTTAAATTGAAAATTGCTGATTGCAAAACGGTATCCCTCTCCGCGGAATTTCTTAATAATCGGAGTCGCAAGGGGATGAATAATCAGATTCTCCTCAATTTGAATCACCAGCTTCTCCTGCCCAAACATGCGCGGCGTATTTCGAAACAGCAGTGACGGCGTAAACGTCAGAAATACGGGTTTTTCATGCAGAACTTTTCCCATATTCTGAACCAAAAAAGTATAAATCGTATCCTCGCTAGAGCTATCCACTCCGTCGTAAAAATCCTCACTGCTTCCCTGGAAAATCAGTTCATAGCCAAAAATTTTGTGATTCTCCATTTCCTGAATTGCTTTGCGAACCATGTACTTGCTCATTTATACCTCTCCTTTTCCCAGAAGCCTGTCTATTACGGTTACGAGCTGCCCGATTTCCGGTTTGGAAAGCTGCTCGTCCGCTCCTAATTCCTGTCCCTTTCGCATCATCTCTGGATTTATCAGGGATGAAAAAATCACGACTGGGATTTTTTTCAATACATCGTCGGTCTTCACCAGCTTCGTAAGACGGTGACCATCCATCTCCGGCATCTCGATATCTGTGATAATCAGCCTTACCTTCTCATCCAAATCAGAATCGTCTCTTACGCTGCACAGATAGTCCCATGCCTCCTGACCATCCGAAAATTTTTTCAAATTCATATAGCCTGCACGGAACAGCGCCTCTTCTATCATTCTCATCAGCAGAATAGAATCCTCCGCCAGGATAATGGCATCGCCCTCCATGCCGCTTCTTCTTAAGTCATCCACATCGGAGAGCTGAACCCCCGTATCCGGCGCGATGTCCGAAACGATTTTTTCAAAATCCAGAATGGTTACCAGCTTTCCCTCACAGCTTGCGATTCCTGTCGTCACGCCCTCTTCGCCGTTTGTAATGGATTTGTCAGGCTTCTGCATATCCTTCCAGGAAATTCTGCTGATTCCCTCGACGCTGTGCACGCGGAATGCAATATTCAGCTTATTGAACGAGGTTACCATAAACAAATCCTTGGGATTTTTCTCATAACTCTGCCCCGTGAGATAGTAAGGGAGATTGATTACCGTCAGAAGTACTCCTCTCGGCTTAAAAATTCCCTCCACGGAAGGATGCGCATGAGGCACCGGCTTCACCTGCTCCGCGATCATAATTTCCTTCACCTTTGCCACATTGATTCCGTAGAGCTCTCCGTCAATGGTAAATTCCATGATTTCGATTTCATTTGTTCCTGATTCTAATAAAATACCTGTCTCAGCCATCGTATCTCCTTTCACTTTCCCTCAGGGTGTCGCCTTTGTTTTATAATATAATCTCAGGACGGCCGAAGGTCCGTACCCGAACCGTTCCTGTCGCCACATCCATGGACATGGTCCGGGCATAATTCTGGCCCACATCCTGCTTTGCGATTCTGATTTGCGCCTGCATCATGATCTTATGCACGCTGTCCACATTCCGCAGTCCTATATTCCCGATGTTTCCGCTCATTTCAAACATCTTCGCACCGCCTGCAATTTTACAGATATACCGGCTTTTCACGCCTCCGTAGGCCTGCATCTTGCGAAGCATTTCCGCAATTCCCGTATCTGCAAATTTATACACATCGGAAGGCTTTGGCTGCTGGCTCTCCGGGAGCATAATATGAAGAAGTCCTCCCAGTCTGATGGCGGGATCGTAAAGCGCAATTCCAACGCATGACCCCAGGGCATATGTAATCAAAGTCCCCTCCGCCCGGGCAATTTTCATATCCGCAATTCCGACCTTTATCTCCCTGACCATTCTTCTCCCCCCAGCTTTTTCATCAGGCTGTTCAAGGACTGAATGTCCGGCATCATCAGCATATTGCTGTCATATTTCTTTCCATCCATACAGAATTTTCCATCCAGCATCAGCAGCTTATCCGTTTCGTAGCCAAACTGTGCGATGGGAACGGCCAGCAGCCCTCCCAGCATATCGATGGCTACCGCCGGAACCGACAGGGAAATGGTCATTCCCGCCAACGTGCTCAGTGCGTTTACATAGGTGGAAATCGTGATGTTTCCCACCTCGGTCAATGCCGACAGCTCCAGCTCTCCCAGCTCTTGATAACTTGCGGCCTCTTTTCCCACCAGCCGTTTGAGGATTGCGTTGATATAATCCAAATCAAACAGGAACAGCATAATTCCGCTGATATCTCCTGACATCTGGGAAATCACGCCCACAACCACCTTTTCCGGATCTCCAAGCTTTTCCCGGGCCTCGTTATGCCCTAAAATGAGCACCCGGGGCAGCGTAATGCCGACGCTGGTTCCCAGCAGTCCCGATAATGCACTGGCAGCATTGCCCGTGCCGATACTGCCTACCTCCCTTATCATATCAAGCTCCAGCATATTCATTTCATCATAATCTTTAATCGCCATATTCTCATCTCTTTCTATTCGCGTCTTCCTATCTCAGTCCGTTGATGGTCTGCTCCACCTCATCGGCCGTCTGTATCATTTTCAGCATATAGGAATAAGCTCTGGAGCCTTCGATGGTTTTTGCCATTTCATCCGCCAGATTCACGTTGGACTGCTCCAGATAGCCTTCCAGGAGTCTTGCGTTTTCCGAAAGCGCAGGCTGTCCGTTTACGTCTCCCGCGGCAAATTCATTATTTCCCACATTGGCAAGTCCCACTTCTATGGGGAAGGAAAAGATCCCTGGCCTCTCCGGCGCTTCGTTCTGCGTCAGCTGCTGCGCCGTCAGCCGGATGGGATCCCGGTCTGCGTCCAATACAAGCTTCCCCGATCCTGTGGTCAGATAGAAGCCGTCTTCCCGCTCCGACCAGTAAAAATTGCCGTCCCGCGTATAGGTAACATCCCCGGTATTGGGATTCTCCAGCATAAAAAATCCTCTTCCTGAAATGGCGTACTGGGTTCTTCCGCCCGTACTCAGCAGCGTACCCTGCTGATAGCTGGTATCCGTTCTTCCCATTGTAATGCCGCTGCCCGCCTGAAGGGAGGTCTGCGTTTCCGCACGGTCTCTCAGATTATAGTTTACCAGTTCATAAAATACAGGCGTCTTGGCCTTAAACCCTGTGGTATTGATGTTTGCAAAATTATTGGAAATTACATCCATTTTTTTCTGCTGGCTGATTACTCCGCTCACCGCAGTATAAAAGTTTGTATCCATGCTCCATTCCCTGCCTTATCTATCTGTTTTTCCTGCTTTCCCAAGTTCTCTTTTCCCTGCCGCTTTTAAGTAGGTCCAAGCTGGGAAACGATTTTTCCGGTCAGCTGATCATACATCTTAAGCACCTGGGCTGCGCTCTGAAGCGCCCTCTGGCTACTCATCATAGCCGTCATTTCCTCTACCGCATTTACGTTGGAGGCTTCCACCGCCTTCCACTGTATCTGGGGCCGCACCTGCGTGGGCGCGTCTCCTATTCTAAGAAACACATTGCTGCCGTCCTTCAAAAGATCCGCATTGTAATCTTCAAAATCCACGACCCGAAGCCGTCCCAGGAGACTTCCGTCTCTCTCCCGATAAATGGAGCCGTCCTCTTCCACCCAAAACTCGTCCGTATCAAATTTCATGGGACCGTTCTCTCCCATGACGCGTCCCACCGAGGGCAGCGTCAGATAGCCTTCTTCATCCAGAGAAAAGGAACCGTTTCTGGTATAGACCTCTCCCTCCGGCGTCTGCACTACAAAAAATCCGTCTCCGGTCAGCGCCATATCAAAGGGGTTTCCGCTGACTGCATAACCGCCGCCGGAATAATCCGTAACCGTGCTCACCGCAGAACGAATATCGCTCATTTTTCCGATTGCCACAGGAGACTTCTCCTTATTTCCGATTCTGGAAATTATTTCATTACGGAAATTGGAAGAAATCAATCTGTCGCTCTTAAATCCCGCCGTAGACACATTTGCCATGTTATTGCTGATCACATTCAGACTCCTGTTCTGAGTCAGCATCTGTGAGCTCAAATTATAAAATCCCTGAAACATCTTGTATGCCCTCCTGTTTTATTTCAGATTTGCCTGTATATAATTACGCAGCTTGCGGATAATATTCGCATGTATCTGGGACACCCGGGGCGCGGATACATGCATAACCCGGGCGATATCCTTGGCGCTTAATTCTTCTATATAATGTAACGAAAGTACTATTTTTTCATTTTCTGTCAGCGTTTCGATTCCCTGCCGGAGCATATTCTGCATTTCCTTTTCCATATAATAGATTTCCGGCTGATCCATGGTATCTCCTGCACTTATCTGGAAGGTTTTATGCTTTTCCATGCTCTCTTCCATGATCATATCCAGCGAAATCATATAATACAAATTGGATTTTTTCAGAATTTTTTCATATTTCTCCAGCGTGATTCCCATATAATCGGCCATTTCCCTGTCTGTGGGGGGTCTCCCCAGCATCCCATACAAGGCCGTGGAAGCCTCGTCAAGCTCCATGGCGTTTTTCCGCACGCCCCTGGGCACCCAATCCTGCTTTCTGGCCAAATCGATAATCATTCCTCTAATACGCTTGGAAACAAAAGTGGAAAATTTCACATTTTT
>CAUWNO010000122.1:0-6467 GCA_963559965.1 uncultured Lachnospiraceae bacterium
CAGGTCTTTTGCTTTTTCCAGACGTTTCCGGACGATGTAACTGTTACAGCTTTCTCCGGTACTGGCCTTAAATACGCGAGACAGATATCCGGGGGAGATGAACAACTGTGAGGCAATACTGTTTACAGAAATATCCTCGGTAAGAGATTCTGCTATAATAAGTTTCGCCTTTGTGATAAAATCCGGAACTTTTTCTTCATTTTCCTGATAGAGGTTACTGATATATTTTTTCAGGAGAAGATAGATATCCTCCGGGGCACTGCTTTGGATCATTCCTGCAAAATTTTCCAAGTAACTGTTAGAAGGAATACTGGAAGAAAAGTGCATTTTTTTACTGTAATAAAATGCAGATGCTAACTGAAAACTGCTGTACTCCATAACTTCACTGGGGAGTTCCTGTTTTTTGGCTTTTTGTTCAAATTGAATATACAGATTGAGGGCATCTTTCAGTTCTAAGGGCTTTGAAGAAATTTCAGCAGTAAGTTCTGAGAGAAACAGATTCCAGAGTTCTTTCTGTCTGGGACGGGAACTGCTTTTGAAAACTGTTTTTTCCCGATCAGTATTACAGTATAAATACAGTTCTTTTGCATCATGATAGGACTCTGTACAATCGCATAAACTATAGAATGTTTTTCCTTTGATGATCTGAATATTAATGCCTGTTTCTGAGGCCAGTACACTTTTTATCTGACGCAATTTTCTGGTAAATTCTTCTCCGTTTGAAATATGGTTGAGAAAAAGAACAATATTGTGGTCTTCATCCCAAAGAGCAAGTTCTCCATAAGAAAAATTCAGGAAACTGTTGCATATATCAAGAATTTCGTATTCCTGTAGCGTGGTATCCTCCCGCCTTTGCTGGATGGAAGGAACAAGAAGGATTATGTTTCGAGGCTGATCCTTCTGAAAAGCAGCTGGAAGTGCATCAATAGAATTGATTGTGTTACTTTTCAGAAGTTTTCGGATGCTAACCAGTGCGTGCTTGTATGTATTTGTAGTTTGTTTCAGCAACTCCTGCTCTTTTTTTCTATCATTTTCCAGTTCCAGGATCTGTTTCTGAATAGCATTTACAAGGGAATCTTCGTCTACCGGTTTCAGAAAGAAATCGTTGACGGCTAGCCTGAGACTGTCTCTTACATATTCAAAATTGTCATATCCGGTAAGGACAATGATGCGCAGGTCTGGTACAAAGGAACGGGCTCGTTTAATCAGTTCAAGCCCGGTAATATCAGGCATGTTAATATCGGTGATCATAATTTCCGGGTGTTCCTTATGGATCAGTTCCAGAGCCTGACTGGCATCTGCGGCCAGAAAAACCTGGTCAATGCCAATGGCCTCCCATGAAATGGAGCGCTGTATCCCAACACGTATCATTTTTTCATCATCTACAATTATTACTTTTTTCATGTCTTTCTTTTCAGTCCTTTATTGGTGGCAAAGTAATGATTGCCAGTAGATTTTTTTCTTCAGAATCAGAAATCTCATAGCGTAGTCCATAAGAACTGCCAAACTCTATCTGAAGTCGTTTGTTTACATTGTTAATTCCATATCCCTCTGAAATATCCTGAGAGAGTAGAAGTGCCTTGATCCGTTCAATGACTTCATTAGAAGGATTTACTCCATCATTGGCAACAATGATTTCAATTTTTTCTTCTGTCTGGCTGCTGAATATTTTTATATGTCCGTGACAGCCTTCTTTGATGCGGATCCCATGATAGATGGCGTTTTCTACAAGAGGCTGTAAAGTAATTTTGGGCAGCTTGTATTTTCTCAGATTATCCGGGATTTCTATATCATATTCGATAATATTGTCATAGCGGAGATTTTGGATGGTGATATAATTTTCTACATGTTCCAGCTCCTTTTGAAGTGGAATGATGTCTTGGCCATTGCTTAATACAATCCGATAGAAATTTGCCATGGCTTTAACCATGGTAGACAACTCTTTATTTCCGGTAGCGAGAGCCTGCCAGTGGATACTTTCCAGGGTGTTGTACAAAAAGTGTGGCTGTATCTGTGACTGCAAGGCTTCAAATTTCAACTTTTCAATAATTGTCTGTTTGTTTTGGATGGTTTCCAAAGCTTCCTGGAGGCGGGACATCATATTATTAAACACTTCACGCAATTTGATCTGATCCGCACCAGCATTTGGGGCTATTGGCAGTCTGTAATTCAGATTATTGCTGTCAATTTGATCCATTGCGTTTAACAGGTCATACATGGGAGCATATAAGGCTCCAAAAAGCTGCTGGCCGATATACAGGGCAAGTGCCAGAAGAATTGCAACAATAATGACTGCTGTTATAATGAGGTGTGCATAGGTGCGGTTCACATCATCAATGTTTACCTGGTCTGACATGGACAGGTTCCATTTTTCCAGCGGACTTACAATATACATGATGTTATCGCAAACATAGGTGTTACTGCCTTTTTCCATATTGTTGAGAAAAGTAGCAGGTTTTCCGATGATATCCTTATCAGCGATGAAATAGCTTCCTTTTTCATCAATCAGATTAAGCTTATAATTTAATTCATCTTTCTGAGCAGAAATATGTGGCATTTCAAAACGAAAGCTGATAGCAAGAGTTCCGTATTTCTGATTTAAGCGCTCGGTGCTGTAAACCGGAAAATATATAGTAAGACTGTTGCTGCGGCTGGTGGAAATGGTATTGGAGTAGTAAATTCTTGTGTTGTAATAATCTGTTTCTGCGGCATCTTCATAATGCTCTTTGATTTCTTCCGTTGCTTTGTGGCGAGCTGTGGAGGATTTGCTAAAGAAATCAGACTTGTCAGAATCATCAAATAAAGTGATCAGTTCAATTTTGGAATTTCCATCCATTGCCATCTGGATCAACATTCTTATATTTTCCATATCGGAGATACTTGTTGCAGAAGATGTATAAAAATTCTGGACAGCATTGCTGACAACGATACCAAGTCCCGTATTCAATATGGTGTTTAGTTCTGTTTCTACAGATTCCTTTGCTACATTTACATTTTGCTGGACTAGATCTTTCCTGTCCCGTAGTATGATATCACCAGCTGTGTGAGTAATGGAAATGGTCAGAGTTACAGATACGATCAAGATCAGTGCTGTATAAAGCAGTGCTATTTTTTTATCCAGTTTCAACTGGGTGTATCGTTTTATTATCCAACTGAACCATTTCTTCATATTTTGTCTCTCCTTAGCCTTTTACAGCACCGATTGTCATGCTGTCCATAAGTTTTTCCTGAAATACTGCAAAAAGGATTAACATAGGAATGGTGGTAATAGTAAGTACAGCCATGATCATTGGGGCATTCATACTGTGGGCTCCTTGAAAATCCCATATTGCTAAGGGCAGTGTACGATTCATTTTGTTCTGTGTCAACGTATAGGAAAAAATAAATTCATTCCAGATTCCAACTCCGTTATAGATTGCCAGAGTTGCCATTCCCGGACGAGTTAAAGGAAGAACAATGTGAAAGAAATTACCGGCTCTGCTGCATCCGTCAATTTCACCGGCTTCTTCCAGTTCCTTTGGAAGCTTTTCCATAAATCCTACAAGAATGAAAATAGAAATTGGAAGGGCGAAAGCAATATCTGGACCGATCAATGCCGGGAGGGAATCGTATAATCCTGCACTGGTAGAAAATTTGAAAATAGGAATTAAAGTAATATGTTCTGGAATGGACATACATGCCAGTACCAGAAGAAGGAAAACTTTTCCAATTTTGGAATGTAGTCTTGCAATAGGGTAGGCAGCAAGTGCTGCAACCAGCAGAGTAATTATCAAAGAAACTGCACATACAAGAATACTGTTAAAAAAGTAATGGAGGATTCCATTATTGAATACCTCTTTAAAGTTGTCGAGATTGAAGGACTGGGGCATGGAAAAGACACCATTTGCCAGAATCTCAAACTGACCTTTAAAGGAGTTTAATACCATGAAAATAAAGGGATAAACGGTAATGATTACCCATATGGCAATAAAAACACATACCAGAATCCAGGAAATCTTACTTTTTAAACTGAGATTTTTGAATCGCTTCATTTTAGTCGGTCTCCTTTCCTCTGAATATTTTCATAACAACAGATGCAAACAAGGTAATGACAATGAGCATTCCTACAGCAACAGTAGAACCATAGGAGAGGTTGAATTGTTTAAAGGATAGTTTATACATATATGTAGCCATCAGTTCTGTTGCATTGCCTGGACCTCCATTGGTCATAACATAGATCAGATCAAAATATTTCAGAGAGCCCACCATGGATAAAATACAAGCATTTCGAATGGAAGGCTTCAATAACGGTAATGCGATTCTGAAAAAATAATCGGGCTTATTTGCACCGTCAATTACAGCTGCTTCATATAATTCGCCGGAAATACCAGAATAAGAAGCCATGTAATATACCATATAGAAAGGAATATACTGCCAGCATATTACCAGAACAACAGTGGGAAGCGCCCAAGTGGAATTGCCCAGAAGATCTACTCTACCGTGACCTAAAGCCATGGAGATTGTAGTAAAGATACCGTCTGTAGTTGAGAAGGCATATTTGAATAAAAATCCTACAGCAACGGATGACATAAGATTTGGGAGAAACCACATGGTTTTAAGCAGTTTTCCTTTTTTACCGATGATACTCAGGATGGTTGCTAATAACAGCGCAAAAGGCATCTGGATCGCAAGAGACATAATCATGATTTTTGTGTTGTTGATAAATGCTTTCCAGAATTTATCATCTGCCAAAAGAGTTTTCCAGTTGGAAATGCCAATAAATTGTTTTCCGGCAGTAATTCCGTTCCATTTGGTAAAACTGATGTAAATGGAATCAATGATGGGATAGAAAATGTAAAGAGCCATAAAAAAGGTGGCAGGTATTACGAAAATAAGTGAGACTTTAAAATCCATTTTCGCTTTTCTTCTGGATAATGTTATGTTTTGAGATTTGCTCATAAGTCTGTGTTCACCTCCATATTCTGCAAAGGGAAATTGTTATAAGTGCCAGCTGTGAAAATGCCTTTTTTGACAGATTCCAGATGGGTGTCTATGTTGTTAGCACCAGAAAGCTCAAGAATGATGGGTAACTGTGAAGAGAGCTTTGGGTCAGACTCAATTTTTTGCAGTTCGCTTATTAAATTGGAATAGTCTGCGCTAAGCTCCAATGCTGCAATTCGTTTTCCAAGTGTGTTGATATACCAGTTAGAAGGTTCTGCGTTTTCCCCGATAATATGTGCGGGGAGTATTATGGAAAGATTGTTTTCGGGAAATTTTTCTGTAAGTTTTATGACCGATTTACAGTTGAAAATGATATTTGTAACATCATAATCGTCAGGTCCGGTTAAAAGTGTAATGTTATGCTTCTGTGCCAGCGGCAGAATGCTTTCCATAGAACGGCACAACTGTGAGAATGCCAGGTCAGGATTTTGATGAAGATAAGAATATCCTGTGCGTATGCGGACAAATTGTGCATCAAATATAGCTGCATCTACTATGGCATTTGAGCAATAGCTCACGGAACCACATCGGATTTCTTCGTTTGTATCTGCCAGGTTCAGAGGATAATTTCGCATTTCCGGAGTGTATGAAAAAATTTCGATGTTTTTCTGTTTGAAAATTTGTTTCCATTTTTCCAGTATAGTGATTCGATACTCATTATCCGTCTGGTAAGTATAGGGTGAATAGAAAGGGCTGCACCCATAAAAATCAATTTTTGACTGTTTACTCTCAATCAACCAGTTTAGCCAAGTGTCAGAGGATATTTTCCAAACACTGCCGGTAGAAAGTATAAGCTCATTTTTTTCTTTCATAATTATTCCTGATCCTCTTTCAGTAATTGTGTTAAATATTCCAGACCTCTTCTCATATGAAATTCCGGATCTTTGTAATAAAGAGAAGAACCAAATTCCAGAGTTATATATTCCTGATAATTGTTTTGCTCCATGGCCTGGAGGTGTTCTTTTATATTGTGGGTACCGTCACCAAGAACCAGATGACCGGTGGGAGTCCCATCAATTAGATGCAGGTGTCGGATCCTATCAGGCAAAGCAAGAAAATAATCATTCAGCGTTTCATTTGCCAACACAACCGGGACGGTATCAATACAAAAGCTTAGTTCATCTGCGTTAAAACATTTGGCATATTGCAGTGTTGTAGCAAGATTATACATGAGATTACTCTCTCCCGGCTGAAGAATCTCCAATACCGGAATGATTCCGGTTTCTTTGAAATAGGGAATCAACTGCCTAAGGGATTCTACGGAATACTGAAATCCATCTTCTCTGTTTTTGTCCCATTCGTACCATCCAGGAGTAAGCAGAACACGTTTGCTTCCCAGACGGTAGGCAGTATCAATATTCCGGATATAGTATTCGCAGCTTTCCTTTCGGATCTTTTTATCAGAGGATGCGATATTATATGGCCAGATACATTGTTCCGGGATAAAACTGACAAGTTTCAAATTACGACTTTTTAATTCATTTTTT
>CAUWNO010000123.1:0-6448 GCA_963559965.1 uncultured Lachnospiraceae bacterium
CGAAAATAGCAGTTGATTACGAGCAAAATTCGAATATTTTTTTAAAAAGAATTAGTGCTCGAGCACAAAAACAAGAAGAGAGGAGAAATTACTATGAAAATCGGAATGGGTCACGCATACTGGGGAAATACCTGGTCCTGTGATATTGAAAAATACAAAAGAATAGCAAAGAAGCTGGCAGACTTTGGCTTCACCATGTTCGAGGTAACGGCAGACCATATTTATCATATGAGCGAGAAAGAATTGATAGAATTTGACGCAGTTGCAAAAGAGTATGGACTGACACTTTCCACCAACAGTGGTCCGGCGAAACAGTATGACTTGTCTTCTCCGAATAGAGAAATTCGGGAAAATGGTCTGGAGTATTTCACACAGATTGTGAAGAATATGTCAGTGATTCATTCACCGGTTCTGGCCGGAGCTATCTATTCCTTCTGGCCCAGTGATTTTGTATATACCGATAAAGAGGCGGCATGGGAACATGGCATTCCGCTTCTTCGGGAGTTAGGTAACCGGGCAGAGGTTTTCGGCATTGATTGCGCACTTGAAGTTTTGAACCGTAATGAGACTTATATTTTGACAGATTGTGCAGAGGCTATTGAGTACTGCAATCAGATTGGAAAGAAAAATGTCAATATCCTGCTAGATACTTACCATATGAATATTGAGGAAGATGACATATGCGGCGCAATCCGCAACGCGGGCGATATGCTGGGACATTTTCATGTAGGTGAGAATAACCGAAAACTTCCGGGTATGAACAACAGTCTTGACTGGGCTGGTATCGGACAGGCACTTCGCGACATTCATTATGATAAGGGCGTGGTAATGGAGCCGTTTCTTCTGAAAGGCGGCGAGGTTGGAAGAGATGTTCGCGTATGGAGAGATTTAAGTGATAATGCGACACAGGAGAAGATGGATGAGTACCTGAAGGCATCTGTGAAATTTCTGAAAGAGAAGTTTGAGGTATAAGCAGGAGGCAAAGAGAATGGCTGAAATCGTAACGATGGGCGAATTACTCTGCGAGATAATGAGACCCGCAGAAAATGTAGAATTATATGAGAACGGATACTTTCGGGGGCCGTTCCCCAGCGGAGCGCCAGGTATCTTTATCAGTACAGCGGCAAGATTGGGGTGTTCCACATGTATTATTGCCGGAGTCGGAAACGATGATTTCGGAAAGAACATTTTGGATCGGCTGAAAAGAGATGGCGTAGACGTGAGCAGAGTGCTGAAGAGTGATAAAGGATCCACAGGAGTGGCATTTGTTACCTACTATTCTGATGGTGAGCGGAAATTCATCTTCCATGTGGATGGAACTCCGGCGATAGAACCGAAGGCCCCGGAAGATTTAAAGGGATTGGAAGACACCAGATATTTCCATATCATGGGCTGTTCTCTGATGTCATCTCTGGTATTTGGAAAAGAGATTGTGAAGACTATGAATATGTTCGCGGAGCAGGGAACAAAGATTAGCTTTGATCCGAATATCCGTATGGAAATGCTTCACGATCCGGCTGCCATGAATTTGGTACAGGAAGTGTTTCGCAATTCGAGTGTCTTCATGC
This sequence comes from uncultured Lachnospiraceae bacterium, assembly GCA_963559965.1. Classification (GTDB taxonomy): domain Bacteria; phylum Bacillota; class Clostridia; order Lachnospirales; family Lachnospiraceae; genus Laedolimicola. The sequence goes on from CAUWNO010000123.1 coordinate 1,569, forward strand.
CTGGCGTATCAGAACTGAAGCAGTTCACAGGCAAGGATAATATCGAAGACGCAGTTAAAACTGCCTTTGAAAATGAAAAACTTGAGCTTCTGGTTTTGAAGAATGGGTCCAAGGGCTCCCGGATTTATAACCGGGAGGGGTTGGTAGAGACCATGGGTGTATACAAGATAGAACAGGAAGATGCAACAGGAGCGGGCGACAGCTTCGACGCGGCGTTTATCTGCGGACTGGTGCAGGGCAGGAGCCTGAAGGAAGCCGCTGAAATGGGAGCGGCCGCAGGCGCTCTGAATGCAGCGGCTTTCGGACCGATGGAAGGGGAAATTTCTCCCGATACGGTTCGTGAAATGATAGAAAACAACAGATAGAGGTGAAGAATATGGGAGATTATCGCTTGGAAGTACGCGGACTGCACAAACGGTTCCCGGGCGTCTATGCTGTTAAAAATGTAAGTTTTCAGATTGCGCCGGGAGAGATTCATGCTCTGGTAGGTGAGAACGGAGCCGGAAAATCTACATTGATGAAAATGATCACAGGAGAGTATACACCGGATGAAGGTGTGGTTTTTCACAATGGAAAAGAAATTCATCCGAAATCTATTTCTGATTCCATTAAGGAAGGAATTGCCATGATTCATCAGGAACTAGCACCGTTGCCGGAAATGAATATCGCGCAGAATATCTTCTTGGGCGAGGAGCTAATGAACGGAAAGTTCTTGAAGAATAAGGAAATGTATCGCAGAACGGAAGAAATTTTGAAGGAGTACGGTCTGAATTTTACGCCCCAGACGAAGGTGAAGATGCTCAGTGTCGCGCAGATGCAGATGCTGGAGATTATCAAGGCTGTGCGGAAGGAAGCGGATGTCATTATTATGGACGAGCCGACATCTTCTCTTTCCGAGGAAGAATCTCAGAAGTTGTTTAAGATGATTCGTGAATTGACGGAGAAAAATGTATCAATCATTTATATTTCACACAGGCTAGAAGAGATTCTGATGCTGACAGACCGCATTACAGTTTTGAGAGATGGTGAATTTATCAAAACTGTATCTGCCGAGGGTGTAACCCAGGATGAACTGGTAGAGATGATGGTAGGCCGTACTTTGGATAATATTTATCCAAAGGAAACGGTAGAGATTGGAAATCCGGTGCTGGAGGTAAAGCATATGACCAGCAAGGGTGTTTTTGAAGATATTTCTTTCGTGGTACATGCGGGAGAAATTCTGGGCTTCTCCGGTCTGGTAGGAGCAGGTCGAAGCGAAATTATGAACAGTATTTTTGGTGTAGATAAGTTCGATTCCGGAGAAATCTGGATGGAAGGTAAGGAGATTCATATCAGGAATCCGCGAGACGCCATTTCCAATAAGATTGCCATGGTAAGTGAGGATAGAAAGGTATGGGGGTTGATACTCTGCCGCTCCATTCGTGAGAATATCTCTCTTCCAAACTTGCAAAAGAAGTTCCCCGGTCTGTTTATCAATGAGCGTAAGGAGAAGGAAGAGGTGGAGGAGTTCAGCAGGGCGCTGAATACAAAATGTTCTTCCATTAATGTGGGAACCGGAACACTGAGCGGTGGAAATCAGCAAAAGGTTGTTATTGCTAAATGGTTGATGTCCGATCCGAAAGTGCTGATTTTAGATGAGCCTACCCGAGGTATCGACGTAGGAGCAAAATTTGAGATTTATAAAATTATGTGTGCTCTGGCGAAAAAGGGGATTGCAATTATCATGATTTCTTCAGAACTTCCGGAAGTTATGGGTATGAGCGACCGTATTCTTGTAGTATCCAAAGGAAAGATTACGGGAGAATTCAGCCGGGAAGATATTTCCAGCGGCAAGGTAACGCAGAAAAATCTTTTAAGCAGTGCGCTTCAGGAGGTGTAAAAGATGAACAAGAAAAAAATGGATATCGAATTTATTAGAAAATATGGTATCTTACTGGTACTAGTAGCCATGTGGGTGCTTCTTGCAGCGGTCTCTCCCACATTTCGCACTACAACGAACGTAGTCAATATTTTAAGACAGGTATCAGTTAATGGCATTATTGCAATCGGTATGACCTTCGTCATTATGACGGGTGGAATTGATTTGACCGTAGGTTCTCTGGTTGCCGTGGCCGGTGTTATCTCAGGAAGCATCCTGATGATAAATCCGAATAATGTGATATTTGCAGTGGCGGCTGGAATTGTAACCTGTGCTCTGTTTGGAGCTATGAATGGTTTTTTCGTGGCTTATATGAATATACCGCCCTTTGTGGCAACTCTTGCTGGTATGAATATTGCGAGAGGTTTTGCTTATGTGTATTCCGATGGTAAACCCTACACTCTGGCTTCTCCGGGATTCAGCGTCATCGGTAAGGGAATCGCACCGATTGTTATTTTCGTTGTCATCATGGCAGTGTGCCACATTTTCCTGTCAAAGATGAAGTTTGGTCGTTACATCTACGCAGTCGGAGGTAATCCGAAGGCAGCGGAGGCATCCGGAGTCAGAGTAAAGCACATTCTGATGAAGGTATATATTTTAAGTGGTATACTGACAGGTATTGCTGGAATCGTACTGGCATCCCGGACAAATTCCGGTCAGCCTGCTGTGGGTACAGGCTATGAGACGGATGCTATTGCAGCAGCGGTTATCGGTGGAACCAGTATGACGGGGGGGATCGGAACCATACAGGGAACTCTGATTGGTATCTTGATTATTGGTACTTTGAATAACGGACTGAACCTGCTGGACGTATCTTCTTACTGGCAGCAGATTATTAAGGGGCTGATTATTCTTGGCGCAGTTTGTTTTGATATCATGTCCAAAAAGATGTCAAAGTAAATAAAAAAACAAATAAAAAAGAAAGGTGAGAAATTATGAAAAAGAAAATTTTAGCAACACTCATGGCAGGGGTAATGATGGCGAGTCTGGCAGGCTGTACATCATCCAAGGGGGACACAACATCAACCACAGACACAGTAGCAACTACAGAGAATTCCTCAGAATCGGGTGCTGAGGAAGCGGGCGGTTCCTATAAAATTGGTGTTCTGATGAAGACCATGTCCGATACGTATTCCAATAAGCTGGGCGAGGCAATTCAGTCATACGCAGAAAAGACTTATTCGGATTGTGACCTTTACCTGATGGATGGACAGGCAGACATTGCAAAGCAAATATCTCAGGCTGAGGATCTGATTGCAAAACAGGTAGATGTTATCATTCTAAACCCGCAGGATGCGGATGGTTCGGCACAGGTGCTGGATCTGGCAGCAAGTGCTGATATTCCGGTTATTGAGATTAATACAGAGACTACACGTACAGATTATGTATCCTTTATTGGTTCCAACGACGTACAGGCTGGTGAAATCATGGGAAATTTCGTGATGGAGCAGCTCGGAGAAGAAGGCGGACAGTATGCTATTCTTGAGGGTGAGATGGGACAGAGTGCACAGATTCTTCGTTATGAGGGACTCGAGAATACCATCCTTGCAAACGACAAATATGAATGCGTAGCTACTCTTTCTGCCAGCTGGTCCAGAGACAAGGCTATGTCCACTACAGAGGACTGGCTTGGCAAGTATCCGGATCTGAAGGCTGTTATCTGTGAGAACGATGATATGTCCATGGGTGCTCTTCAGGCTGCCGAGGCTCAGAACAGAGACCTGATTCTCATTGGAACTGATGCAATTCCAGATGCTCTTCAGGCTGTAAAGGATGGACGTGTGGAAGCTTCTGTACTTCAGGATGCTGATACACAGGCAAGCACAGCGGTAGACGTAGCTGTTAAGGTAGCAGCAGGCGAGACTGTAGAAGCAAGATATGATGTTCCGTTCCAGCTTATTACTATTGATAATGTAGATGAATTTATCGGAAAATAAAAAGTTTAAGAAAAGTGAACTGTGGCAGAGGCTAACAGTTCACTTTTTTGATAACAGAAAAAGGCAGGGGTAATGATGAAAAAATGAAGTGGGGAGTTATAGGAACAGCAGCTATCTGTGAGAGAAGTATCTTTCAGGGAATGACAGCAGCAAAAAAATTGTGAAAAATTTACGATTTTCAGAAGAAGCTTGGAGAAAGCGGAAAGATTTAAGGAAAAATATAATTTTAAAAGGCATATGGCAGCTATGAGGAATTGCTTGCAGATACGGAGGTGGAGATTGTCTACGTTGCACTTCTAAACACATTGCATTATGAGTGGACTGTAAAAGCTCTAAATGCCGGGAAACATGTCCTTTGTGAAAAACCGCTGGTTTCCACGGCAGAACAGGCAAAAAGGATGTTTGCTACCGCAGAACAAAATCGAGTATACCTCATGGAAGCTTTTGCTTATCAGCATAGTCCCTATATTTCAGAAGTAAGGAATGAAATCCGAAAGGGAATCATAGGAAAAATTCGCTATATGGAATCAGCATATCTTACATCGGATTATGAAAAAAGTAATATCCGTATGAGAAAGGAGATGCTGGGAGACTGTACCTATGAGCTGGGAGTTTATAATACCAGTCTGCTCTTGAGAATGATGGGAGAAAAGCCGGTTCGAATAAGTGCTGTCGGCAGTTTCTCGGAGGAAGGAATTGATAAACTGACGTCGGTTATCATGGAGTATGCAGATGGAAAAAAGCAAATTTTATTTGCGGAATGATATTGGAAACAGAAAAGGATAGACATATTGATCGGTTTGAGATACAGGGAAGTAGAGGAAGCATTCGGGGAAGCAGATTTGAGTTTAATGGAGATGGTCAGCTGAGTTATATTCTAAGATTGTAAACTACAAATAAACCTGACTTTAGACAGGACAGATAAAAGAAACGCGTAAAACGCAGGAAAAGATCGCTCCATTCAGTGAGGACTACTGAAGGGGGCGGTCTTTTTTTGTTGTCAGGCATACTAAAAAACGTCCAGT
>CAUWNO010000124.1:0-6446 GCA_963559965.1 uncultured Lachnospiraceae bacterium
CATATGCTATGCTAAAAGCTGCTCACGCGGCAAAAAAGCATGGGGTTGATGTCGTTGCAGGCTATATTGAACCGCATACGCGGCCTAAAACAATGGCTTTGCTCGAAGGATTAGAATGTCTGCCTAATTTGCAGGTAGAATATAATGGCATTAAACTGCATGAGCTTGATATAGATGCTGCTATTCAGAGAAAGCCGGAAATTCTGCTTGTAGATGAACTTGCTCATACGAATGCGGAGGGCAGCCGTCATGCAAAGCGTTATCAGGATATTAAAGAATTACTATATGCCGGTATAGATGTTTATACGACAGTTAACGTACAGCATATTGAGAGCCTAAATGATACAGTTGCATCGATTACTGGCGTTTTTGTTCGTGAACGTATACCAGACTCTGTTTTTGATTGTGCAGATCAGGTGGAACTTGTGGATATTGAACCACAGGATCTAATTGACCGACTTCAAGCAGGAAATGTATATAAAGAAAAACAGGCAAAACAGGCCCTGCAGAACTTTTTTTCTATTGATAATTTAACTGCATTAAGAGAAATTGCATTGCGTCGATGTGCAGATCGGGTTAACCGGCTGACAGAAAGCGCCCGCATAAAAAATCATGCGGATTACCATACAGATGAACATATTCTTGTATGTCTTTCATCTTCTCCCTCCAACGCAAAAATTATTCGTACTGCAGCTAGAATGGCAAGTGCCTTTCACGGTATGTTTACAGCGCTGTTTGTAGAAACTCCTGATTTTTCTGTCATGAACGAGGAGAATCAAAAGCGTCTTCGTGCAAATATGCACCTTGCCGAGCAGCTTGGCGCAACAATAGAAACTGTTTATGGAGAAGATATCCCTTTTCAGATTGCGGAATTTGCTCGTCTTTCAGGAGCTTCTAAAATTGTCATCGGACGGAGTGCAGCCACGAAAAAAGGTATTTTCAGTAAGCCAGCCTTGACTGAAAAACTCATTGCCAACGCTCCGAACCTGGATATTCATATTATTCCGGACACAATTTCGGAAGTTTCCGTTTATCGAGCAAAGAAGGCAAGAAAAAAGTTTGACATTGTATTTTCTTCTGCAGATATACTGAAAAGTATTGCGATTCTAATTGTGGCCAGCTTGATTGGTTTCCTATTTCAGAACCTTGGTTTTGGGGAAGCTAATATTATTACGGTTTATGTCCTCGGAGTGCTGCTTACTTCTGTGGTCACAACGAACCGGATTTATAGTTTGATTTCCTCAGTCGTTAGCGTGTTGGTGTTTAATTTTTTATTCACCGATCCTAAATTTACGTTTCGTGCTTACGATCAGGGATATCCAGTCACCTTTCTCGTTATGTTTCTGGCAGCATTTTTGACCAGTTCGTTAGCTGTTCAGCTTAAGGATCACGCGAAACAGTCTGCGCAGGCAGCGTTTCGGACAAAGATTTTATTTGATACAAACCAGCTTCTGCAGAAAGTTTCCGATAAGAATGAGATTGTGTCTACGATGGCTCATCAGTTGAATAAACTACTTGGCAAAGACATTGTGTTCTATTTTTCGGAAGACAATATGCTGGGAACCCCAATGGTTTTTGCGCTGCCGGAAAATACATTTGACAATGACTGCATATCAAGCAGTGAAAAAGCTGTGGCAACATGGGTGCTCAAAAACAATAAACATGCCGGTGCAACTACCAAAACTCTCTCCAATGCAAGGTGTATGTATCTTGCAGTCCGCGTGAATGACCGAGTATACGGTGTTGTTGGAATAGTTATTGGCAATGATCCGCTGGATGCTTTTGAAAACAGTATTCTGCTATCTATCCTGGGCGAATGCGCACTCTCTCTGGAAAATGAAAAGAATGCCAGAGAAAAAGAAGCGGCAGCTATCCTTGCTAAAAACGAGCAGCTCCGGGCGAATCTTCTTCGCGCTATTTCTCATGATTTGCGGACGCCGTTAACTTCAATTTCAGGAAATGCAAGTAATTTGATTTCAAATAGTGAATCCTTTGATCTGGATACGAAAAAGCAGCTCTATACAGATATTTATGACGATTCTATGTGGCTCATCAATCTGGTAGAAAATCTGCTTGCAGTAACGCGGATTGAGGAAGGGCGAATGAATCTTCGCATGTCGGAAGATTTAATTGATGATGCAATTACTGAGGCGCTGCACCATATCAATCGTAATAGTGTGGAACATCATATTTCGGTAGAGAATCAAGAGGAATTTCTGCTTGTTAAAATGGATGCGAAGCTCATTGTGCAGGTCATTATTAATATTGTTGACAATGCCATCAAGTATACACCGAAAGGCTCTCATATTGTAATAAAAACAAAAAAACAGAACGGTAAAGCAGTTATATCCATTGCTGATGATGGCGAAGGAATTTCTTGCGAAGCAAAGGAACGGGTATTCGATATGTTCTACAGCGGCGCCAACAAAATTGCCGATAGCCGCCGCAGCCTTGGTCTTGGCCTTTCGCTTTGTAAGTCCATTATAACTGCACATGGCGGAGAAATTAGCGTTTCCGACAACACACCACATGGAACGGTGTTTACATTTACATTACCAGTTGGGGAGGTGCAGATTCATGAATAAACCATTGATTTTAGTTATAGAAGATGATACGCCTGTAAAAAACCTGATTGCTACAACTTTGAAAGCCCATGATTATCGTTATCTTGCAGCACGAAATGGTGCAGAAGCAATTCTGGAAGCTTCATCTCATAATCCAGATATTGTTTTGCTGGATTTGGGACTTCCGGATATAGATGGTGTAGAGGTTATTGAAAAAATTCGTACATGGTCCAATATGCCGATCCTTGTTATCAGCGCACGCAGCGAGGATACGGACAAAATTGATGCACTGGATGCAGGCGCAGACGATTACCTGACAAAGCCATTTTCTGTAGAGGAACTGCTTGTCCGCATTCGTGTCATTCAAAGACGGCTTGCAATGATACAAACTGAGCTTCCGTCAGAGAATTCTGTATTTACAAACGGACAGATCCGTGTGGACTATGCTGCCGGCTGTGCGTATTTGAATGAAGAAGAATTACATTTGACACCAATCGAATATAAGCTGCTCTGTTTGCTGTCGAGAAATGTCGGCAAAGTTCTGACACATACTTTTATAACACAAAGTATTTGGGGCAGTAGTCGGGACAACGACACTGCCTCTTTGCGCGTCTTTATGGCAACACTTCGCAAAAAGATTGAGAAAGAGCCAAACTCTCCGCAATATATTCAAACCAATATTGGTGTTGGTTATCGAATGATGAAGGTAGATTAAAAAAGAAATCTGAATTTAACGTCAAAAAAGGAGCTGAACATCCATTAAATATAAGGATATTCAGCTCCTTTTAATGAGAGGCGACAACCAGATTTGAACTGGTGATCAGGGTGTTGCAGACCCACGCCTTACCACTTGGCTATGTCGCCATATACATATTATATTTTATCAAAGACGAACTTATACGTCAAGATAAAAATGACTCCTACGGGAATCGAACCCGTGTTACCGCCGTGAAAGGGCGATGTCTTAACCGCTTGACCAAGGAGCCGTATCTTTACGCCCCTTTGGGCATACGCTCGGGTAACTTTTGCCGTGCTTGATTATACTATCATATTTATTGGAATTATGCAAGCAGTTTTTTTAAAAAGTTATTATCAAACTTTCTTAAGCTGCAAATTTTCTTATCTGGAATTTACCGGCCTGCCGTAGTATAATAAGAAAAAATGCCGGACAGGCAGATACAGCGGAGGGTTAGATGAAGTTTAAGGAAAAATATCTGGCGGGCGAGATACCGTTTGAAGAAATTGATCGATATATTGAAGAATGGGGGAACAGCGACGAGACGTGTACGCTGAGAGAGTATCTGGGTCTGAACGAAGAGGAAGAGGACGTGTGGATCTCGGACAGCGACGAAGCGCTGGAAGATCTGCTGGAAAAGCAGAGGCAGTAGGACGCGCCGGAAATGGAGAAGAGGAACAGGCGGATATGGTAAAGGTGTATCTCAAAAAAATCGACGGAGACAGCGGTGAAGAGGAAAAAATCAGCCATAGCAGGCAGTCGGAAGCGGCAAGGCTTCTTCTGACGCAGGCGTTGGATGAAAGGATACCGGGAAGAACAGGGGAATTTCGGCTGGAAAAAGATGAGGCGGGGAAGCCGTTCCTGCCGGAGTATCCGCAGATTTATATCAGCATTTCTCACAGCGGTTCTTTTGCGGCGTGCGCGGTGGGCGACGCTCCGGTCGGCGTGGATATTCAGGTGTGGAAGAAGGGCGTTTCTCTGGAAAAAGTGGGAAGGAAGCTTCACCCTGAGGAGAGAAGAGCTTTGTCGGAAACGAAGGAAGAAGAGAAGATAAAATTATTTTATGATATCTGGGTCAGGAAGGAGAGCTTTCTTAAGGCTGTTGGGACGGGGCTTCTTCTGCCGCTCGATTCCTTTTTGGCAGCAGACCGCGTGATTCAGGATGTGAAAGAAGAGGAGTATTTTATCCGCCAGTACAGAATGGAGGAAGGGTGCAGCCTTGCTGTCTGCGCGGCGGAAGCTTCCTTTGCCTCAGAGGCATTCAGGAGATGACAAGACGTATTTTAAACTGGATTTTTCAGTAAAAGTCTGCTAGAATGAGCAGAAGATGAAGAGAAATACTGAGGAGAAATGATATGAATAAAAGGAAGAAAAAAAGAGGAAAAGGCGGAACGCAGGCTGCGCTTCTGGCAGTAATGGCTGTATGTGTGCTGGTTCTGGGCATCAGCGTGTGGAAGCTTTCGGGATTCTATCTGGAATATAAGGCAGGTCAGGATGAGTATGAAGAGCTTCTGGCAGAAATGGCAGTTCCGGAGACGGAGGATTCCGATGAGGAGACTTCCGGTGAGGAAGAAAGCGCTGACGATGTCGGAGAAGAAGCGGAGAAAGTGCAGCGCATGGAGCTTTCCAGGCTGAAGGAGAAAAATGAGGATACAGTGGGCTGGATTCAGATTCCTGCTACACAGATAAGCTATCCTCTGATGCAGAGGGATGATAATTCATATTATTTGAATCATACGTTCAGCGGAAAAGAGAACAGCTCGGGAAGCATTTTCGTGGAAAAGGAGAACAGCGGAGATTTCTCCGATATGCATACGATTATCTACGGGCATAATATGAAGGACGGTTCGATGTTTGCGGGACTGAAGGAATATCGCTCGCCGTCCTATCTGGTATCTCATCCCTTTATATATGTGGAGCTTCCGGACGGGATTCATATGTATCAGATTTTCTCCGTTTACGAGGCGGAGGCTGACAGCGACAGCTATACGATAGGCTTTGCTCCGGATGAGCAGTACGGAGAGTTTCTTAAGACGCTGAAAGGGAGATCGGCATATGATACGGGCGTAAATGTAACGCAGGAGGATTATGTGATTAGCCTGTCCACATGTACGAGAAACGGTGAAAACCGTTATCTTGTTCATGCGAAGAAGATATCCTGACAGGGGAAGAACAGAAAGAAGGAAGAGCTGTGAAGGATGGAAAGACAGAGACTCTGAAAAAATATGTAGAGGAATGCAGTTCTGTTGTATTTTTCGGGGGAGCCGGAGTGTCTACAGAGAGCGGCATACCGGATTTTCGCAGTACGGACGGTCTTTATCATCAGGAATGGAGTTATCCGCCGGAGACGATATTAAGTCACACCTTTTTTGTAAAGCATACGGAAGAATTTTATCAGTTTTACAGGAAGAAGATGATATGTCCGGATGCAAAACCGAACGCAGCGCACAAAAAGCTTGCGCTTATGGAAGAGCAGGGAAAGCTTTCGGCTGTGGTGACGCAGAATATAGACGGTCTGCATCAGATGGCGGGAAGCCGGAAGGTTTATGAGCTTCATGGTTCTGTCCACAGAAATTACTGCCAGAGATGCGGAGCCTTTTATGATGCGCAGTATATTCTGAATTCGGAGGGGATACCCAGATGCAGCTGTGGCGGAATCATCAAGCCGGATGTCGTTCTGTATGAGGAAGGACTGGATAATCAGGTGATTCAGGGGGCTGTCCGGGCGATTTCCCAGGCAGATATGCTGATAATCGGAGGAACGTCTCTGTCCGTCTACCCTGCAGCAGGGCTGATTGACTATTTTGACGGAAAGTATCTTGTTGTTATCAACAGAGATCCGACGCCGAGAGATCGGAATGCAGATCTTCTGATTCAGGAAAATATAGGAGAAGTACTCAGTGGAATATAAGGTAGGAGATATTGTGAAACTGAAGAAGGCTCATCCCTGCGGAAGCTTTGAGTGGGAAATCCTTCGGGTGGGAGCCGATTTCCGTCTGAAATGCCTTGGCTGCGGTCATCAGATTATGATTGCAAGACGGATTGTAGAAAAAAATACAAGAGGTCTGCGCAGATCCGAAACATAGGGTTCGGCGCAGACCTTTATTTTTTTATATCTGAATGAAGAGCCTGTTCTATGAGGCAGA
>CAUWNO010000125.1:0-6412 GCA_963559965.1 uncultured Lachnospiraceae bacterium
GCTGGAACAGTATGGCTATACAGGGATATTTTTTCTGATTGCTCTGGAAAATATTTTTCCGCCGATTCCTTCGGAGGTGATTCTGACTTTCGGAGGCTTTCTGACGACGTATACGAGGCTTCACATTCCCGGAGTCGTTGCGGCTGCTACGTTTGGATCGCTTGCGGGAGCGGTGGTCCTCTATGGAGTGGGAACGCTTCTTGACAGAGAAAGACTTGAAAAAATCGCGGCAGGCAGGACAGGAAAAATCCTTCGCCTGAAACCGGGGGATGTGGAAAAGGCAGATAGCTGGTTTCAGAAAAAGGGGAAGAAAACCGTATTTTTCTGCCGCTGTATTCCCGTAGTACGCAGTCTCATTTCCGTACCGGCAGGAATGAGCCGCATGGAGCTTCCGCGGTTTTTTCTTTATACGGCGGCAGGCTCCCTTATCTGGAATATTGTTCTTGTAACGCTTGGAGCTTTTGTGGGAGAATCATGGGAAAAGATTGCATATCTGGCGGGAGAATATTCTCATATTATGCTGATTATTCTGGCGGTCAGCGCACTGAGCGGTCTTATCTGGCTTTACGGGGACAGGAAAAATTAAGAATTTATGAATCTCCGTTTTCTTACAGTAAAAAGTGATATGGTAATGGATGGAAAAACAAGAAGGAGACAACAATATCTTGTGGTGTGATTTGTGTAGAAAACAAGATATAGATGTCTCCTTGTTTTGTGCAAAATTGACAGAAAAAGGGCTTGATTTTTAAGAAAAATTAAGATATGATTAGTCCATAGTGGTGAAAAGTGGTGAAAGGTGGTTTCAAAGTAGAGAAAAGTGGTAGAGAAGCTTTGAAACAGCGAAAGTGGGGTGAGCGCCATGTTCCGGGGCGAATACGACCATACAGTAGATGCCAAGGGCAGGCTTATCATTCCTTCAAAATTTCGGGAGCAGCTCGGTGAAGAGTGTATCGTAACGAGGGGATTGGACGGCTGTCTTTTCGTATTTCCGCTGGAAGAGTGGGAAGCGTACGAGGAGAAGCTCAAAAAGCTTCCGACTACGAACAAGAACGCCCGGTCTTTCGTGAGATTCCTGACTGCAGGAGCCACCTCCTGCGAATTTGACAAGCAGGGGAGAATACTGATTCCGGCGACCTTAAGAAGGTTTGCAGGAATAGAAAAAGACGTTGTGCTTGCAGGACTTTTGAATCGTATTGAGATTTGGAGTCTTCAGAAGTGGAACGAGAATAACAATTACGATGAAATCGATATGGACGAGATTGCAGGACAGCTGACAGAGCTTGGACTGGATATCTAGGGACCAAAGCGGGAAAGAAGACCGCGGCGGCAGAAAACCGGAGGAACTGCATGGAATTTTCACATGTGTCGGTCTTGCTTGAAGAGACCATAGATCAGCTTCATATCCGTCCCGACGGGATTTATGTGGACGGGACCCTGGGAGGAGGCGGACATGCCTGCGAGGTATGCAGAAGGCTTTCCGAGAAGGGAAGGCTGATAGGGATCGATCAGGACGCCGACGCGATTGCAGCGGCAGGTGAGAGACTTCAGGAGTATAAAGACCGCGTGACGATTGTGAGGAGCAATTACTGCAATATGCGTGAGGAGCTTCACAGGCTGGGCATCGAAAAAGTAGACGGGATAGTGCTCGATCTCGGCGTTTCGTCTTACCAGCTTGATGCGGCGGACAGAGGCTTTACCTATCGTACCGACGCACCTCTTGATATGCGGATGGATCAGCGGCAGACGAAGACGGCGCGTGATATTGTGAACGGGTATTCAGAGCAGGAGCTTTTCCGGGTGATACGCGATTACGGAGAGGAACGTTTTGCCGGAAATATTGCGAGAAATATCGTGGCGCAGAGAGAGAAGAAACCGATAGAGACGACGGCGGAGCTGACAGAGATTATACGCAGCTCGATTCCGGTAAAGAACCAGATAGGCAAGGGACATCCTGCAAAGAGGACGTTTCAGGCGATACGGATTGAGCTGAACAGGGAGCTGGAGGTTCTGAGAGATACGCTGGATGATATGATAGACCTCCTGAATCCGGGAGGAAGGATTTGTATTATTACCTTCCATTCGCTGGAGGATAGGATTGTAAAGACTATTTTTAAGACAAATGAGAATCCCTGTACCTGCCCTTCCAATTTTCCTGTGTGTGTGTGTGGTAAGAAACCGAAGGGCAGGACAGTAAGCAGAAAGCCGATTCTTCCAGGCGAGGAGGAACTGGCGCATAATAAAAGATCCAAGAGCGCGAAGCTTCGCGTTTTTGAGCGGATCTGAGGAATCAGGAAGCGAAGATATGGCAGAGATCAGAAGCATTTACACGGACAAAGGAAGAATTTCAGACAGAAGAACTTCCGATAGAAAAACTTCAGACAGAAAAACGACAGAATACATAGAGGGCGCAGCTGTCCGTAAGCTTCAGTTGGAAGAGCCGGAGGGCAGACGGGAAAGAAGACGGTCTCCTCAGACACACAGCGCGGGAAGGACAAAGACACAGCATCTGGGTCTGGGATATACGCTGTTTCTGGCAGGAGCCTGTGCGCTGACTCTCTGGGTATGCGCAGGATATCTGCAGCTTCAGGCGGACAATACTGCCAGGGTAAAGAATATTGCGGCGCTTGAGGCGCAGCTTGCCGATTTGAAGACAGAGAATGACGATGAATACAACAGGGTTACGACTTCCGTAGACCTGGAGGAGATTCGCGATATCGCTGTTAATGAGCTGGGAATGGTATATGCAAATCAGGATCAGGTAGTTCTTTATGACGGGGAAGGAAGCGACTATGTAAGACAGTATGCGGAGATTCCGGAAGAGAAAAGCGGATTGAAGGAATTGCTCGGCATGATCAGCAGGTGATGAATATTGAGCAGCAGAAAAAAGACAAAGGCGCAGAAAAGGGCGCTTCTGACAAATCGTATGAAACGTAAGCTGGCACTATTATTTGCGATAATAGTGCTTGCTTTAATTGGGGTAAATGTCCGTCTGGCTTATATCAACAAGACAAATGGAGACAAGTATACAAAAAAGGTACTTGCACAGCAGGATACGAACAGTATGCTTCTGCCTTATAAGAGGGGCGACATTCTGGACAGGAACGGGACTGTGCTGGCTACGAGCGAGAAAGTGTACAATCTGATTCTTGATCCGAAGGTATTGTCTGAAAATGCGGACAAGGACCCGGAAAAGGATTGCGTCGCACCCACACTGAAGGCGCTGGCGGATTGCTTCGGGCTGAATGAGGAAGAGCTTCGCAGCACCTATAATGAGAAAAAGACAAGCAGCTATGTGCCGCTTTTAAAACAGCTGAGCAAGGATGAAATAACTCCTTTTAAAGCCATGCAGGAAGATAAAAAGACAGGCGGAAAGATAAAGGGCGTATGGTTTGAAGACTCCTATATCCGTCGCTATCCCTACGACTCGCTTGCCTGTCATGTGATTGGATATACGGTTACAGGAAATCAGGGACAGACGGGTATTGAGGAAGAATACAGCAGCATTCTCAATGGTACGAACGGGCGCAGCTACAAGTATCTGAACGAGGATCTGGAGCAGGCTACCGTCGTCCGTGCGGCAGAGGACGGCAATACGGTTGTATCTACGATTGATACGACGCTGCAGGAGATTGTAGAGAAATATATTGATAAATTTATTGCAGATTATACAAATAAAAGCGTAGAAGGGCCTGCGGCAAAGAATATAGGTGTTCTGATGATGAATCCCCAGAACGGAGAGATTCTTGCGATGGCGGGAGATGTGGATTTTGATCTCAATAATCCTCATGATCTTGTGGAAAACGGCTATCTGACACAGGAGCAGGTCGACGCGATGAGCGAGGAGGAACAGCTTGACGCGAAGAATCAGATGTGGAGAAATTTCTGCATCAGCGACGGTTATGAACCGGGTTCTACGGTTAAGCCCATGACGGTGGCTGCGGCGCTTGAGATGGGCGCTGTTTCGGATTCCACGACCTTTCTCTGCGATGGAGGTCAGGTGATTGTGGCAGGACAGAAGCCTATCAAATGTGCGAAAAAGACAGGTCATGGAATTATTTCTCTGGAAGGCTCTCTGATGTTTTCCTGCAACGATGCCCTGATGCAGATGGGAGCGATGCTCGGCTATGACAATTATCTGAAATACCAGGAGATTTTCAATTTCGGCTTAAAGACCAATATCGACCTGCCGGGAGAGGCGAACAATGCCTACACCGTATTTAATGAGAATACGCTGGGACCGACAGAGCTTGCGACAAGCTCCTTTGGACAGGGCTATAATACGACGATGATACAGGTTGCTTCGGCGTTTTCCTCTGTTATCAACGGAGGGTATTACTACCAGCCGCATGTGGTGAAAAAGATTCTTGATTCGGATGGAGGAACGGTGAAAAATATAAATCCTGTTCTGATCCGCCAGACGGTATCGTCCAGAACCTCGGCGCTGATTCGTCAGTATCTGTACCATACCATGTATGGTTCCGCCGATGCAAATGGAAATAATCCGACAGGAAAGAAAGCGCGTGTGGCAGGCTATGCCATGGGCGGAAAGACGGGAACGGCAGAGAAGATTCCGCGTGCTGCAAGAAAGTATCTGGTATCTTTTATCGGTTTTGCTCCGGTAGATAATCCCCAGGTAGTCTGCTATGTGGTTGTGGACGAGCCGAATGCCGAGGGACCGACGACCCAGGCGAGCAGCTCTTTTGCACAGGAAATTTTCAAAAATATTATGAAAGAAGCGATGCCCTATCTCAATATCTATGCGACGGAAGAGATCCCGGAAGATATGAAAGCAGAGGTGGAAGCAGAAAAGGCAGAGCAGGAAACGCAGAAGGGAGAAGAAGACCAGGGAGATCAGGGAGAAGATACAAAGCCGGAAGAGGGAACTCTGGTAGATCCCATTACAGGCGAGACAGTAACGATGCCGACGGAGGAGCAAGTGGAGGCGGAAGGAGACAACGGAGATCTGAACGGACTTACGAGTCCGATTCTGCCGGAAGATCCGGACGCAGCGCAGCCGGAGGAATAAAAGAATAAATCAAAAGACCCCATAATAGGTTATAACAAACTGTTGCGGGGACTTTTTATGTGTCCGAAATGCAAAACGTATAACCGCAGAAAAATTATGCTTGTCTTTTTTGTGTGTTTTCTGGCGCTTGCCGGTCTTTCAGTGCGCCTGGTACAGCTTATGATTTTTGAATCAGAATATTACCAGGAGCTGGCGGAGGATCTGCATGAGAGGGAGAGAAGCATTAAAGCGGCAAGAGGGAGAATTCTCGATGCGTCGGGAACAGTTCTTGCCACCAACAGAACGGTCTGCACAATTTCCGTCGTTCACAGCCAGTTGAAAGAGCCGGAGCGCGTTATCGAGGTTCTGAGCCGGGAGCTGGAGCTTCCGGAAGAGACAGTGCGCAAAAGAGTGGAAAAATACAGTTCTATTGAGAGAATCAAGACGAATGTGGAAAAAGAGACGGGTGACAGAATACGTCAGTATGAGCTGGCAGGAGTCAAAATAGACGAGGATTTCCGGCGCTATTACCCCTATGGAAGCCTCGCTTCCAAGGTTCTTGGCTTTACAGGGAGCGACAATCAGGGAATTATCGGTCTGGAAGTCGTTTACGATGAATATTTGCAGGGAAAAGGAGGGACGATTCTGACGCAGACGGACGCGCGCGGCGTAGAGATTGCCGATGCAGGAGAGGAGAGAATCGAGCCTGTGGCAGGAAACGATCTCTGTATCAGTCTGGACTACAATATTCAGCTTTACGCGCAGCAGGCTGCATGGAAAGCCCTGGAGGAAAAGCAGGCGACCTACGTCTCGATTCTGGTTATGAATCCGAAAAACGGGGAAATCTATGCCTGTGTGAATGTGCCAGAGTTTGATCTGAACGATCCTTTCACTTTGAATACCGGCGCGGATACCAGTCTTTTGACAGAAAAGGAAAAGCAGGATCTTTTGAACAGAATGTGGAGAAATCAGAGCATCAACGACACCTATGAGCCGGGATCGACATTTAAAATTATTACGGCTGCCGCCGCTCTGGAAAAGGGCGTCGTTTCACTGAACGATACCTTCAGCTGTCCGGGGTTCCGCATCGTGGAGGACAGAAAAATCCGCTGTCACAAGGTAGGCGGTCACGGACAGGAAACCTTCGTGCAGGGAATAGAAAATTCCTGCAATCCTGTCTTCATTGATCTCGGACAGCGCGTGGGCGCGGAAGATTTTTACGGGTATTTTCAGCAGTTTGGTCTGCTCTCGAAGACGCACATAGATCAGCCGGGGGAAGCGCGTTAAATATAGTGATCATAGAAATGAGGTTTAGATAGAGTCTAAATCTCATTTTTTTGTAAAAAAGGGCAAAAAAATAGATTGCGTTCGGTTTTGGCTGCCAATACAATCTATTTTCTTATCCAC
>CAUWNO010000126.1:0-6372 GCA_963559965.1 uncultured Lachnospiraceae bacterium
GCTCTTGAGCCGATGAATCCCTATGAGAGAAGAGTGATTCATTCTGCACTTCAGAATGATAAGTTTGTGACGACGCACAGTGAGGGTGAAGAGCCTTACAGAAAAGTCGTTGTAAGTCTGAAGGAAGGCGTTCGTCTTGATAATTACGGCGGACGGAACAGAAATCGTTACAATCGCAATTATAATAAGAAAAAGGAACGCTAAGGCGTTCCTTTTTCTCTAGGATATTCTATAAGGAACAGTACGGGGAAAAGATATGAGAGAATTTGACACAATAGCTGCTGCGGCTACGGCGATGACAAGCGCAGGCATAGGCATCATCAGAATCAGCGGAAGCGAAGCGTTTTCTGTGATGGAACGTGTATTCCGCCCCAAAAATAAAAAGAAAATTATGTCGGAACAGCCGGCTTATACGATTCATTACGGGAATATTGTCGACGGGGAGGAAATTCTTGACGAGGTTCTTGTTCTTTTGATGAAAGCTCCTCACAGTTATACTGCTGAAGATACGGTAGAAATAGACTGTCACGGAGGACGTCTCGTTATGCAGAGAATTCTTGAGACAGTAATCAGAAACGGCGCCCGTCCTGCAGAACCCGGAGAGTTTACAAAGAGAGCTTTCCTGAATGGAAGAATGGATTTGTCACAGGCGGAAGCGGTGATGGATTTGATCGAAGCGAAAAACAGGATGGCTCTCAAGTCTTCCGTCGCACAGCTTCAAGGTTCTGTTCGTCAGGAGATAGAAGTTCTCCGCTTGGAAATTCTTCATGAGCTTGCTTTTCTTGAGGCTGCTCTCGACGATCCGGAGCATATCAGTCTGGAAGGATACGACAGGGAGCTTTTTGAAAAGACAGATAAAATGCTTGAGAAAATGGAGAAGCTGTTGCGCAGTACAGAGAATGGGCGTATGCTGAAAGAGGGAATCAGAACAGTGATTCTCGGAAAGCCAAACGCCGGAAAATCTTCTCTTCTGAATGTCCTTTTAGGAGAGGAGAGAGCAATCGTCACAGAAATAGAAGGTACGACAAGAGATATTCTTGAAGAGCAGCTTCAGCTTGGGGATTTGTCTCTCCAGCTTCTTGATACGGCAGGAATCCGTGCCACGGATGATTTGGTAGAACAGATAGGAGTAGACAGAGCAAAAAAACAGGCGGAACAGGCAGATTTAATTTTGTATGTGGCAGACAGTTCACGGGAACTCAACGAGAGCGATGAAGAGATTTTATCTATGCTGGAAAACAAGAAGGCTCTTGTTCTTCTGAATAAATCCGATCTTTCCCCTGTCCTTACAAAGCAGATGATGGAAGAGAAGACAAATCATCCGGTACTTCTTATTTCAGCCAGAGAAGGAGAGGGCATAAGGGAGCTTGAGGAAGCGATCCGTTCCCTTTTCTTCCAGGGAAAAATAGATTTTAACGATGAAATTCTGATCACAAGCGTCCGTCATAAGACTGCACTTGAAAATGCAAAGAACAGTCTTAACATGGTAAAACAGAGTATTGAAAATGGGATGCCGGAAGATTTTTATACCATAGATTTGACAGATTCCTGTAATTTTCTGGGGAGTATTCTCGGTAAGGAAATGGGCGAGGATCTGGTAAATGAAATATTTGGAAAATTCTGTATGGGTAAATAACGGGAGAAACACATGAAAACAGTGTATAAAGAAAAATGTCAGGTAATCGTAGTCGGAGCCGGACATGCAGGCTGCGAGGCGGCTCTTGCAAGTGCACGGCTTGGGATGGAAACGGTTATGTTTACAGTGAGCGTCGACAGTATCGCGCTGATGCCCTGTAATCCGAATATAGGAGGAAGCTCCAAGGGACATCTTGTGCGTGAAATCGACGCTCTGGGCGGAGAGATGGGTAAAAATATAGACAAGACCTTTATTCAGTCAAAGATGCTGAATGTATCAAAAGGTCCTGCCGTTCATTCTCTGCGCGCGCAGGCGGATAAGGCGGAATATACGCGCAGTATGCGGCGCGTTTTGGAAAACGAGGAAAATCTTCGTATCGTCCAGGCGGAAGCTGCAAAGATTTTGACAGAAGACGGAAAGGTGACGGGCGTAGAGACCACGTCGGGCGCCGTATATGAGGCAGAGGCAGTCATTCTCTGTACGGGTACTTATCTGCGAGCGCGCTGTATTTATGGGGAAATCAGTTCCTATACAGGTCCCAATGGACTTCAGGCAGCCAACAGTCTGACAGATTCTCTGAAGGAGCTTGGGATCAGTCTCTACCGTTTTAAGACAGGAACTCCTGCGCGGATTGACAGACGTTCTGTCGACTTCAGTAAAATGGAAGAACAAAAGGGAGATGAGAACGTTGTCCCCTTCTCTTTTACGACCGATCCGGAGAGTGTTCAGATTCCGCAGGTTTCCTGCTGGCTGACTTATACGAATGAGAAAACACACGAAATTATAAGAGAGAATCTGGATCGCTCCCCCTTGTACTCCGGGATGATAGAAGGAACAGGACCTCGTTACTGTCCGTCTATTGAAGATAAGGTTGTGCGCTTTTCCGACAAAAACCGTCATCAGGTCTTTATTGAGCCGGAAGGACTTTATACAAATGAAATGTATGTGGGAGGAATGTCCAGTTCTCTTCCGGAGGATGTTCAGCATGAGATGTACCGCTCTGTGGCAGGTCTCGAAAACGTTCATATTGTCAGAAACGCTTATGCAATTGAATATGACTGCATCGATGCAAGACAGTTGTATCCGAGCCTTGAGTTTAAAGAGATAGAAGGTCTTTTCAGCGCCGGTCAGTTTAATGGAAGTTCCGGTTATGAGGAGGCGGCAGCTCAGGGTCTTATTGCAGGAATCAATGCCGCGCAGAAAATAAAAGGAAAGGAAGCCCTTGTTCTGGATCGGTCACAGGCATATATAGGAGTTTTGATCGATGATCTTGTGACAAAGGAAAATAAAGAGCCTTACCGTATGATGACTTCCAGAGCAGAGTATCGGCTTCTTCTTCGTCAGGATAACGCAGATCTTCGTCTTACAAGGATTGGTTATGAAATAGGATTGATTTCCGAAGAGCGTTACCGTTTGCTTGAGCAGAAAGAAAGAGAGATTGAAAAAGAAGTAGAAAGAATGGAAAAGGTGTATGCAGGGACTTCTGAAAAAGTACAGAAACTTCTGGAACAATATCACAGTACGCCTTTACATTCGGGAATCTCGCTTGCAGAATTGATACGCCGTCCGGAATTATGCTATGATGCCTTGAAGGAGCTTGATCCGGATCGTCCGGTTCTTATCCGCGGCGCTGCAGAGCAGGTAAATATCCGTATCAAATATGATGGATATATTCAGCGTCAGATGAAACAGGTAGAACAGTTTCAGAAGCTGGAGAGTAAGAAACTACCGGAGACACTCGACTACGATGAAATACCGAGTCTTCGTACAGAGGCGAGACAGAAGCTTAAGGAGATCAGACCTGTTTCAGTGGGACAGGCGTCGCGTATCGCCGGAGTTTCTCCGGCAGACATTTCCGTCCTTCTCGTATGGCTGGAGCAAAGAAAGGGAAGAAAAGAATAGATGGAAAGAGAAAAGCAGGAATATATAAAAAAAGAATTTGAAAAAATTGATATTATATTAAGCGAAAAGCAAATTTCTCAATTTGAAATGTATTACGAGTTGCTCATTGAAAAAAATAAAGTGATGAATCTGACTGCAATTACAGAGTTCAGAGAAGTAGTTCAGAAGCATTTTATTGACAGTGTGATGATTCATAAACTGACGAAACCTCAAAAAGGAGAGTATTGGCTTGATCTTGGAACGGGCGCAGGATTTCCGGGAATTCCTCTTAAGATTGTTTATCCGGAGGCAGATTTTCTTCTTCTCGATTCTCTGAACAAAAGAATTCTTTTTCTAAATGAAGTGATCGAAAAAACAGGGTTGGAAGGAATTCATGCAATTCACGGAAGAGCGGAAGAGCTTGCCAAAAAACAGGAGTACAGAGAAAAGTTTGATTACTGTGTATCGCGGGCCGTTGCTAATCTTGCCTCTCTCTCCGAGTATTGTCTTCCGTTTGTTCGGGTAGGAGGATGCTTTATTCCTTATAAGTCCGGAAAAATAAAAGATGAAATTAAAGAGTCGGAGAAAGCTGTCAGGATTTTGGGCGGAGTCATAGAAGAACAGGCAGACTTTATACTTTCTGATTCAGATATCCAGAGAAGCCTTTTGAAAATCAGAAAACAATCCGTTACTCCGAAAAAGTATCCCAGAAAAGCGGGAACTCCGGCTAAAGAGCCAATTCGATAAATGTTTCACGTGAAACATAAAAATATAGTGATATTTCGTGACAAAGCTGTTTTATATGCTATAATAAAAACAGTTAAAGAAATATGCGATAACAGGAAAGCAGAAAACAAAGAAATGTTTCACGTGAAACATTAAGGAGAAAGAAATGGGAAGAATTATAGCAGTCGCAAATCAAAAGGGTGGAGTAGGTAAAACAACGACAGCGATAAACCTTTCTGCAGCTCTTGCAGAAAAAGAAAAACAAGTCCTTTTGATCGATATTGATCCGCAGGGAAATGCGACAAGCGGTGTTGGAGTGGACAAGAATCAGACGGAACATACGGTATATGATTTGATCCTGGGAGAAGAGCCAATACAAAGCTGTATCGAATATACAGAATTTGAACATCTGCATTTGATTCCTTCAAACGTAGATCTTGCTGCTGCGGAGATTGAATTGATAGGAATTTCTGAAAAGGAATTCATCATCAAAAAAGAAGTGGAGAAGATAAGGAATAAATATGATTTTATCATTATAGATTGTCCCCCTTCATTGAACCTTCTTACGATCAATGCGATGACGACGGCAGATACCGTTCTTGTTCCTATCCAGTGTGAATATTATGCGCTGGAAGGTTTAAGTCAGTTGATTCATACGATCAATCTTGTCAGAGAGAGACTGAATCCCTATCTGGATATAGAGGGAATCGTATTTACGATGTTTGATGCAAGAACAAATCTTTCTCTTCAGGTTGTAGAAAATGTGCGTGCAAATGTAAAGCAGAAAGTATACAGTACCATTATACCAAGAAATGTGCGTCTGGCTGAAGCACCAAGCCATGGTTATCCAATTACCATATACGATTCAAAGTCAGCCGGCGCGGAAAGTTATCGAGCCTTAGCGGAAGAAGTAATTAACAGGGAGGAAGAGTGATGGCTGCAAGACGAGGAGGATTAGGAAAGGGACTGGACAGTCTGATTCCGGAAACTATCAAACCGGCGCCGCAGGAGAAAACAAAGGTAGTAGAAAAGATAGTGGAAAAGCCTGTAGAGATGAAGGTGAAAATCTCAAAGGTTGGACCGAATAAAGAACAGCCCAGAAAGCAGTTTGATGAAGACGCTCTTATGGAGCTGGCTGATTCGATCAAACAGTTCGGAGTTATTCAGCCTATTATCGTTCAGGAGAAGAATGGATTTTACGAGATTATTGCAGGTGATAGAAGATGGAGGGCAGCAAAGCTTGCCGGACTGAAAGAAGTTCCTGTTATCGTAAAAGACTACACGGATCTTGAAATTGTAGAAATTTCCCTGATCGAAAATATTCAGAGAGAAAATCTGAATCCAATAGAAGAAGCGCTTGCTTATAAGAGATTACTTCAGGAATTTGATTTGAAACAGGATGAAGTGGCAGAGCGCGTATCCAAGAGTCGGACAGCCGTCACAAATTCCATGCGTCTTTTGAAGCTAGATGAGAGAGTACAGCAGATGGTGATTGACGATATGCTTTCTACAGGTCATGCGAGAGCGCTTCTCGGAATCGAAGATCCGGAGCTTCAGGCTGCAACAGCGGTGAGGGTATTTGATGAGAAACTCAGTGTCCGTGAGGTGGAAAAGCTTGTAAAGCAGATACAGAGCGGAAAATCGGAAAAAAAGAAGGAAGATAAGGTACATGATTTCATTTATACAGATCTGGAAGAAAAAATGAAGATGGCAGTGGGAACTAAGGTTTCGATCAAACAGAATGCCAAAGGGAAAGGCAAGATAGAGATCGAATACTATTCAAAAGAAGATCTGGAAAGAATTATTGATCTTATCACGAACGCAGGATATCAGAATTAAGAGTTGCGATAGGAGGAAACATGGATGAGTCCTTTGTTGGAATACGTATATCAGACGACAGGTATTGATGCGGCATATATTTTGATAGGTCTACTCGTATTAATCATAGTACTTTTTGTGCTGCTGATCGTAGTATTATGTAAACAGAAAAAGCTGTACAGAGCATACGACAGGTTTATGAGAGGAAAGGATGCGGAAAGCATGGAGGAAACGATTCTTTCCTGTATCAGCAAGACAGAAGCGGTAGACGAGATGAATAAGGTTCTCAGGGAAGACATCATCAGTCTCAG
>CAUWNO010000127.1:0-6347 GCA_963559965.1 uncultured Lachnospiraceae bacterium
ACATCGATTACGGCAAGATTCAGCTCTACGCCGGAAACTACGACTTCTGGTATGAGTCCAGCCAGCTTCTGATCCGTCAGATGAAGGAGGCAAACAAAAAGAAGGAAGAGAAGATCAAAGAGCTTCAGGAATTTATTTCCCGATTCTCTGCAAACGCTTCCAAGTCCAAGCAGGCTACTTCAAGAAAGAAGGCTCTGGAGAAAATCGAGCTGGATGAAATCAGACCGTCCAGCCGGAAGTATCCCTATATCGATTTCCGTCCCAACCGCGAGATCGGAAATGAGGTTCTGTCTGTAGAGGGCATTTCCAAGACCATCGACGGCGTAAAGGTTCTCGACAACATTTCCTTTATTCTCGGTCACGACGACAAGGTTGCCTTCGTCGGCAGCAACGAATTTGCCAAGACTACGCTCTTCCGCATTCTTGCCGGAGAAATGGAGCCTGACGAGGGAACCTATAAATGGGGTATTACCACAAGCCAGTCCTATTTCCCCAAGGATAATTCTGCGGAATTTGACAACGACGACACCATCGTAGACTGGCTGACCCAGTATTCTGAAATTAAAGACGCTACTTATGTGCGCGGCTTCCTTGGTCGTATGCTCTTCGCCGGAGAAGACGGCGTAAAGAAGGTAAAGGTCCTGTCCGGAGGCGAAAAAGTGCGCTGTATGCTCTCCAAGCTGATGATATCCGGCGCGAACGTCCTGATTCTTGACGAGCCGACCGACCATCTGGACATGGAATCTATCACAGCGCTCAACAACGGTCTGATCAAGTTCCCGGGAGTCCTTCTGTTCTCTTCCCGAGATCATCAGATTGTACAGACTACAGCAAACCGTATTATCGAGCTTCTGCCCGGCGGCTCCATGATCGACAAGATCACCACTTACGACGAGTATCTGGAAAGCGACGCTATGGCAAGAAAGCGTACCGTTTATACGAAAACGGCTGAAGATGAGGAGGATAATTAATATGGTATACAGAACACACGGAACCTGCTCCATGCAGATTATTCTTGATCTGAATGCAGATCATACGATTCAGAATGTGGAATTTATCGGAGGCTGCTCCGGAAACACCCAGGGAATCTCAAGCCTTGTCAAAGGAATGAAGGCGGAGGAAGCCATCGACCGCCTGGAGGGCATCCGCTGCGGAAATAAGCCTACGTCCTGCCCGGACCAGCTTGCCAAAGCGCTGAAGCTTGCTCTCTCTTCTGAGGCTTAAGAAACGCATTCTTTTTAAGGGAAGGAGACCTGGATATGCTTCAGATTTTAATTGTGGAAGACGACGACGGACTCCGTCTGGGGCTGTGCCGCGCGCTGAAGACAGAGGAGCGGCAGGTGATTTCCTGTCCAAATCTTAAGGCAGCGCGGGAGCAGCTTGCCTGCTCCTCCCCCTCTCTTTTGCTTCTTGACGTCAATCTTCCTGACGGAAGCGGTCTTGATCTTCTTCAGGAGGCAAAGAAGGCGCTCCCTGACCGTCCCGTCATCTTGCTTACCGCCAACGATACAGATA
Organism: uncultured Lachnospiraceae bacterium; assembly: GCA_963559965.1. Lineage (GTDB taxonomy): Bacteria > Bacillota > Clostridia > Lachnospirales > Lachnospiraceae > Laedolimicola. The sequence goes on from CAUWNO010000127.1 coordinate 1,516, forward strand.
TGGAAATTGTCGACGGTCTCGAACAGGGCGCGGACGATTATATCACAAAACCATTCTCGCTCTCTGTTCTGCGGGCGAGAGTCAATACACAGCTCAGAAAAACCGGCTCGTCTGGAAAAGACAGAATCTTTCAGACAGACCGGTTTCTGTTTGACTTTGACAGTATGCAGTTTTTTTCCGAAGGAAAAACCGTCGAACTGAGCAAAACGGAACAAAAGCTTCTGCGTCTTCTTGTAGAACACGCCGGACATCCCTTAAGCCGTTCCTTCCTTGTCGACCGCATCTGGACCGACGGAGCGGAATACGTTGATGAAAACGCACTCTCTGTAACCGTCAAGCGCCTCCGCGGCAAGCTGGACGCTCAGGACTGCATCAAAACCATCTACGGCGTCGGCTACTGCTGGACGAAGGATACCAAAAAGCAGGAGGTAACAGACCATGGATAAACTTCCTTATCTTTTCGCCATTTTCTGTCTCCTTTTCTCAATCTCCGCCATTTTTCTGAACCGCCGGAAGACGGACAGGATTCTGTCCTCCGTAGAGGATATGCTGAACGATGCCATGGACGGAAGTTTTTCTGAAAAGAGCATCAGCGAAACGCGTCTGTCTGCTCTGGAAACACATTTCGCAGACTTTCTCGAGGCGTCTCTTGTCTCGAAAAGCGCCCTCGCTGCAGAGCGCGACAAGATCCGGACACTTATCGCCGACATTTCCCATCAGACCAAAACTCCCATTTCCAATCTTCTGCTTCACAGCGAGCTTCTTGCCGAGGAAGGTCTTCCGCCTTCTGCCAGAGACAGCGCAGATACCATCCGGCAGCAGTCGGAAAAGCTGCGTTTTCTGATCGACTCCCTTGTCAAGCTTTCCCGCCTTGAAAACGGTATTCTGACCCTTTCTCCCCATCCTTCTCCCCTCCAGCCGCTTCTTGAGCATACGGTGTCCCAGTTTATACCAAAAGCTGAAGAAAAGGGACTTAAGCTCTTTCTGTCTCCCACAGAAGCTAACGCCGTTTTTGACCCGAAATGGACAGGCGAAGCTCTCGCCAACCTTGTGGACAACGCCGTAAAATACACAGACAGCGGCAGCATTTCCCTCTCTGTCTCGGAATACGATCTTTTCGTCCGCATCGACGTCGCTGATACGGGAATCGGCGTCTCTGAGGCAGAGCAGGCAAATATTTTTTCCCGCTTTTACCGCTCGGAACGCGTCCGCACCAGGGAGGGCGTCGGAATCGGGCTTTATCTGGCACGGGAAATTGTTTCGGGAGAAGGCGGTTATATGAAGGTCTCCTCCCAGCCCGGAAAAGGCTCTGTCTTCTCCATCTTCCTTCCGGTCTCCCAATCCTTACAAAACTGTTAGAATTCTTTTTCCTCCCGAAAGAATGTGGAAAGATTTTTGCATGATAATAAGTGCATACATATTTTTCACGGAGGTGTCTTATGAATATTTTACAGGCTAAAAATCTGAAAAAGATATACGGTTCCGGCGAAAATGCCGTTCACGCTCTGGACGGCGTCAGCCTTTCCGTAGAAAAAGGGGAATTTGTCGCCATCGTAGGAACGTCAGGAAGCGGAAAATCTACGCTCCTTCACATGCTCGGCGGACTTGACCGTCCCACCGGCGGAACTGTCGTCGTTGACGGAAAGGACATTTTTTCTCTGAAGGATGAAGCGCTTACCATCTTCCGGAGACGGAAAATCGGCTTTGTCTTTCAGGCATACAATCTTGTCCCTGTTCTGAACGTGTATGAAAATATTGTTCTCCCCATTGAGCTTGACGGCGGAAAAATCAAAAAACATTTCGTCCAGCAGATCATTCAGACGCTGGGGCTTGAAGGAAGACTTGACGCCCTTCCCAGCCAGCTCTCCGGCGGACAGCAGCAGCGTGTCGCAATCGCCCGCGCCCTTGCCTGCGCTCCTGCCATTATTCTTGCCGACGAACCCACAGGAAATCTCGATTCCCGCACAAGTCAGGACGTTTTAAGCCTTCTGAAAGTCAGCAGTCAGAAATTTTCCCAGACCATCGTCATGATCACGCATAATGAAGAAATTGCCCAGATGGCTGATCGGATCATCCGCATCGAGGATGGACGGATCGCCGTCAGATCTTAGGGAGGTGGACGCAGTGAATGTAAAAAACAAAAAATGCATCCGCCGTCTGAGCTTTCGGACTCTCCGGGCTTCCCGCAAGAGAAACCTGATTGCAGTCCTTGCCATAGCCCTTACCACCCTTCTTTTTACTTCTCTCTTTACCATCGTGATGTCCATGAATAAGAGCTACGAGTCCTACAGCTTCCGGCAGATAGGCGGCTACTCACACGGCTCCTTTAAGGACGTAACAGACGAACAGGCAAAGGCTATCGCCGCCCACCCCAAAGTAAAGGAAACGGGCTCGCGCGTCGTCATCGGTTTCCTGGACAGCGGCGTTTTTTCCAAGTCTCCGGCAGAAGTCAGCTATATGGACGCCAGCTGCACCAAATGGAGCTACGCGGTTCCCGAAAAAGGCCATATGCCCCAGACCGGAAAAGAAGTCGCCATGGACACGAAAACTCTGAAGCTTCTTGATATCGAGCCGGAAATCGGGGCAGAAATAACGCTTACCTACCGGATTGGCGACAAGAATCAGACCGGCTATGAAAAGACCGACACCTTTATACTGACTGGCTGGTGGGAATACGATGAAATCAGTCCTGTCCACTACATTAATATTTCCGAAGAATATATGCGCTCTGTAGAGAAGGAGTTTATCGAAGCCGGAAACAACAGCTTCCGTCAGGATCTGAATGTCATGATGGCGTCGTCCGTCGATATCCGGGGACAGATGGAACAGGTAGATCTCGATCTCGGCTACGACTGGAAGACCTTTGACGAGCCGAACTCTGTCCGCATCGGTGTAAACTGGGGATATACCTCCGCCAAATTCGGAGAGAGCATCGACGTCGGCTCTGTATTGGCGGCGGCAGCCTTTCTCATCCTCGTCGTTTTTACCGGATATCTAATTATCTACAACATTTTTCAGATATCTGTCACCGGCGATATCCGCTTTTACGGACTTTTAAAGACCATCGGCGTCACACCCCGGCAGCTTCGCCGGATTATCCGCCAGCAGGCTCTCTTTCTGTGCATTGTGGGAATTCCACTGGGACTTCTTCTGGGCTACGGCGTCGGCGCTCTGCTGACTCCCGTTGTGCTCCGTCAGACCTCCATGGGAGCGCAGACAGCCGTAATAAGCGCCTCGCCGCTGATTTTTCTTGTGTCCGCCCTCTTTGCCCTTGCCACCGTCCTTCTCTCCTGTTTCCGTCCGGGAAGAATCGCGGCAAAAGTCTCGCCTGTGGAAGCGGCAAAGTATACGGAGGCACAGTCCGGCAGGAAGAAAAAACGTACGACCCGCGGAGCAAAGGTTCACCAGATGGCTTTTGCCAATCTGGGACGAAATAAGAGCAAAACAGTGCTTGTCGTTATTTCCCTGGCTCTGTCTGTCGTTCTCTTAAATACCCTTGCCACCTTTGTAGGCGGCTTTGATATGGAAAAATATCTGTCTCACAACACCTGTGCAGATTTTATCCTGAGCAGCACAGATTATTTCCGATTCGAGTCAACTGCCAATAATCATGTCAGCGAAGAGCTAATCGAAAATATTGAAAACAATACCTCGCAGACGCTCTCCGGCTGCGCCTGGACTCTTCCCTCTCATCGGCCCCTCTGCTGGATGGATGAGGAAATCTGGAAAAAGAATATGGCTCCCTTTTTTTCCGGTGAAGCGATTTCTTCGGCTCTTTCCCATCTTCCCAGACACGATGGTCTCATTGGAGAGAACTGTCTTGTGGAAGGTCTTGATCCGTCTCTTTTTGAAAAGGTTTCTGTGATAGAGGGCAGCCTTTCTCCCCTTCTGGAAGAGGGCAGCCGCGCTGTTGCCGTCGCCGTCAGCACAGACGACTACGGAAATGTTCAAAATCCCGATCTGTATCCCGAAATCGGGTCTGTGCAGACGATCACCTACGTTGAGGACGCTTATTACATCGACAGCAGAACCGGAGAAAAATCGACGGAAGATACGCCGGAAGAATTTCTGGAATATCATGTTGCCCGAAGCCATGACGCAGAATATACCGTCTGTGCCCTTATTGACGTCCCCTATTCCATGAGCTACCGTTTTTCCGGCTCCGGCTTCGATTATGTGCTTCCCGTCAGCGTTCTGGAGGCTGACAGCGGACTCGATGCAATTCCTCTTCTCTATCTGTTCGATACGCCCGACGCGCAGACAGAAAAGGAGGCGGAGGCGCTTCTTCAGGGACTTACCGGCGACGACGCCTCTGCCCTGATGTACGAAAGCAAGGCAACGGTACGCGAAAAGTTCCAGGGCTTTCAGGATATGTTCGTCCTGCTCGGCGGACTCCTGTGTGCGATTATCGGTCTTGTCGGGATTCTGAACTTTTTCAACGCTGTTATGACAGGAATTCTTTCACGGCAGAGAGAATTTGCCGTTCTCCAGTCCATCGGCATGACAGGACGCCAGCTTAACGCCATGCTCGTATACGAAGGTCTCTTTTATGCCCTCGGAGCGGCTCTGACAGCGCTTCTCATTTCTGTCATCCTGACTCCCCTTATCGGGAATTTTCTGGAGGATATCTTCTGGTTCTTCAGCTTCCGGTTCCGTATCCTCCCCGTGCTTGCCGCCGTCCCCGTTTTTGCGTTTCTCGGCTGGCTTCTGCCCACTCTGACCTACAGGCAGGCAAAGAAATTCAGTATTGTGGAACGTCTGCGCGACACAGACTAATCTGAAAACACACATTCCATCCGGAATAAAACGGCTGTTTTTTCTTCTTTTCATTT
>CAUWNO010000128.1:0-6334 GCA_963559965.1 uncultured Lachnospiraceae bacterium
CTATGCCACAGCCTTGGCAGGCCATCGCGCAGCGATTTTGTTCAATCAGAATTTACGAAGGAGGACGTACTGCATGAAAAGAATAGCGGGGATCGTTTTATGCTTTGCAGCTGTATTTTCATTAGCTGCCTGCAACCAAAGTAAAATAACACACCCGTATGAGCAGGAGTATATTGCAGGTCAGGGAAATATAAAAGGTAATGTAAATACGGAAGATTTTTATGAGCGGGATGAGCGTTTTGAAATTGGCGCAAGCAAAGAGGGAATGGCTGTCTTTAAGAACCCGGAAGATGCGTATGCGGCTCTTCTTGAAAAATATTCAGATGGATTGAAGCTGATTCAGGAGGAATATGACTTGGAGGAAGTTTCTCCGGACAGCTATCAGGAGTATAAGACGTTAGGATGCCAGGTTACTTCTGGTACAAAGGAGGTTCAGGAACAGGCTCATTTTGTCTCTTCATTTTTTGACATTTATGAGAACAGTTTCGATTGACAGGGATGGAAAAGCGGGATGGACAGACAATGAAAGGTGACTTGACGAGAGGTCCGGTAATGAGCGCGATGCTGCGTTTTGCCGCGCCGATGATTCTTGGTAATCTGCTGCAGCAGTGTTATAATATCGCAGATACGCTGATTGTGGGGAGGGTTCTCGGACCGGACGCGCTGGCGGCTGTCGGATCAGCATTTACGCTGATGACGTTTCTGACGTCGATCCTTCTGGGACTTTGTATGGGAAGCGGCGCGCTTTTTTCTATCCGCTTCGGACAGAAGGATGAAGAGGGGCTGAAAAGAGGAATGGCTGCGGCTTTTCTTCTGATAGCGGCGGCTACGGCAGTGATTCAGACGGGCGTGACGGCAGGAACAGATGAGATTATCCGTCTTCTTCAGGTTCCGGGAGGCGTGGACAGGCTGATGCGGGAGTACCTTCAGATCATTTTTGCAGGTATTTTTGCTACTTTCCTTTATAATTATTTTGCCTGCCTTTTAAGAGCAGTGGGAAATTCCAGTGTGCCTCTTGTATTTCTTGCCGTTTCGGCAGTTCTGAATATTGTTCTTGATCTGTATTTTGTATTGGGGCTGAAACGCGGCGTGGGCGGAGCGGCAGAGGCAACGGTTCTTGCGCAGTATGTGTCCGGTATCGGAAGCGCAGTTTATACATGGAAATGCTTTCCGGGTCTTCGTCTCGGGAAAAGACATTTTCGTATACGCCTGGGCGTTTTGCGGGAGATTGCCTCTTTTTCTGTCCTGACGTGCGTTCAGCAGTCGGTCATGAATCTTGGAATTCTGATGGTTCAGGGACTTGTCAACAGCTTTGGACCTGTCGTTATGGCAGCCTTTGCAGCGGCAGTGAAAATCGACGCCTTTGCCTATATGCCGGTTCAGGATTTCGGAAATGCCTTTTCCACTTTTATTGCGCAGAATTACGGAGCAGGAGAGGAAAAGCGTATCAGGCAGGGGACGAAAACGGCTTTTGCGGTGTCTATGCTTTTCTGCCTTTTTATTTCGACAGCCGTATTTCTGTTTGCGGAGCCGCTGATGAAAATTTTTGTGGATGCTTCCGAGACGGCTATTCTTGCAGAAGGCGTGCGTTACCTTCGCATTGAAGGCTCTTTTTATTGCGGAATAGGCTGCCTCTTTTTGTTTTACGGACTTTTCCGGGCTTTGGGGAAACCGGGAGTTTCCGTGATCCTGACAGTTATTTCTCTGGGCAGCCGCGTTGCTCTGGCGTATCTGCTTTCAGGAATTCCGTCGGTGGGCGTACCGGGAATCTGGTGGTCTGTGCCGATAGGCTGGGCGCTTGCAGATGCAGCCGGTTTTCTTTTTATGAGACGGGCAGGAGTCAGGGTAAGGGAAAAGAAATAAGAAAGCAGAGACAAGAGAGCAGGAGGAAAGAAACAGGGGAAATGGAAGACAGAAAGAGAGAAAGAAAGGCGCCCGGAAAGATTCGTGTCAGAGGCGCAAGAGTTCATAATCTGAAAAATATAGATGTAGATATTCCGCTTCATCAGATTGTGGGAATTGCAGGCGTATCGGGTTCAGGGAAGTCTTCGCTGGCGCTCGGCGTCGTGTACGCGGAAGGCTCCAGACGATATCTGGAGGCTCTGTCTTCTTATACGAGAAGAAGAATGACGCAGGCAGCCCGCGCGGATGTAGATGAGGTACAGTATGTACCGGCGGCGCTTGCGCTTCACCAGCGTCCGGGCGTTCCCGGAATCAGAAGCACCTTCGGGACGGGGACGGAGCTTTTGAACAGCTTAAGGCTGATGTTTTCCCGGCTTTCCAGTCACAGATGCCCAAACGGACATTATCTTGTGCCGTCTCTTGATGTGGCGGCGGAGAAAGAGCTTGTCTGTCCCGTATGCCAGACAGCCTTTTATGCGCCGGGAGCGGAAGAGCTGGCTTTTAACAGCCAGGGAGCCTGCCGGACCTGCGCAGGCACGGGAATCGTGAGAAAGGTGGATCTCGAATCTCTTGTGCCGGATACCTCCCTTTCCATAGATGAGGGGGCCGTCGCTCCCTGGAGAACGTTGATGTGGTCTCTGATGACGGAGGTATGCCGTGAGATGGGTGTTCGCACGGATATTCCTTTTCGGGAGCTGAGCGAAGAGGAAAAAAATATTGTATTTTACGGTCCGGCGGAGAAAAAACATATTTTCTATCATCCCAAGGGTTCCAATCAGGCGGGGGAGCTTGACTTTACCTATTATAACGCCGTATATACCGTAGAAAACGCCCTGGCCAAGGTCAAGGATGAAAAGGGCATGAAGCGGGTGGAAAAATTTTTAAAAGAGGACGTCTGTCCCGACTGTATGGGAACACGCCTTTCAGGGGAGGCGCGCGCTCCCAGGCTCTGCGGGGAAAGTCTTGATACTGTATGCCGGATGACGCTTTCGCAGGCGGCAGAATGGGTGAAGAAGGTTCCGCTGTCTCTTCCGGAGGAAATGCGTCCTATGGCAAATAGTATCTGCGAATCCTTTCAGACAGCGGCGGCGCGTCTTATGGATCTTGGACTTGGCTATCTGACGCTGGACAGGGCATCCTCCACGCTCTCTACAGGGGAGAGGCAGAGAATGCAGCTTGCAAGAGCAGTCAGAAACCGGACCACAGGCGTGCTTTATGTGCTTGACGAACCGTCGATCGGTCTTCATCCGGCAAATATAGAAGGACTTACAGCGGTGATGCAGGAGCTTGCAGAGGACGGCAATTCTGTTCTTCTGGTAGATCACGATACACAGCTTCTCCGGGAGACCGACTGGATTATCGAAATGGGTCCGGAGGCAGGAGCGAAGGGAGGTTATATTCTTTCAGAGGGCAGCGTTTCTCAGACAGAGAAAAATCCGGTTTCTCAGATTGGGAAATTCCTTTCCGGGACACAGGCGGCATGCCGGAAGAGAGCGTCAGAAGAGGAACTGTTTTCAGAAGGGAAGATTGTGATCCGCACGAAAGCCATTCATACAGTAAAGCCTCTGGAAGCCGTGATTCCAAAAGGCAGGATGACGGTTGTAACAGGTGTTTCCGGTTCCGGGAAGACGACGCTGATTCTGGAAAGCCTCGTTCCGGCGCTGAATGCCCGGACGGAAGGAAAAGAACTTCCTTCTCATGTGGAGTTTCTTTCGGCAGAAGGAATAGAAAGGGTCCGCCTGATAGACGCCGATCCCATAGGGCTGAACGTTCGTTCCACCGTAGCACCTTATGCGAATATTCACGATGAGCTGAGAAAGCTTTATGCACGGACGCCGTTTTCAAAGGAAAGGGGATATAAGGCAGGAGATTTTTCTTATAATACGGGAAAGCTTCGCTGTCCGGAATGTGACGGGACAGGCGTGATAAGCCTTGATGTTCAGTTTCTTCCTGATGTGGAAATTCCCTGTCCCGGGTGCCGCGGTTCACGCTACGCAAAGGATGCCTATATGGTCCGCTATACGAAAAAAAACGGGGAGAGCTATTCTCTTCCGGAGCTTATGAGCATGGATGTCCATACAGCGCTTGAGGCGTGCGCAGAACAAAAGCTTGTAAGACAGAGACTTTCCATACTGGATGATCTGGGGCTTGGCTACCTTACGCTTGGGGAGGCTACGCCAAGCCTGTCCGGCGGAGAGGCACAGAGGCTGAAGCTTGCAAGTGAAATGAGAAAAGGACAGGAGGACAGTGTCTTTGTATTTGATGAGCCTACAACGGGTCTTCATCCTCTTGATGTAAGAACTCTTCTTGGCGTCTTTCAGGTTCTTCTGGACAGCGGGGCGACAGTGATTGTCATAGAGCATGATCTGGATGTAATAAGGAGTGCAGACTACATCCTGGATATGGGTCCCGGAGGGGGAGAAGAGGGAGGCAGAATCGTGGCGTGCGGAACGCCGGAACAGGTTGCTTCCCAGCCGGACAGTGTGACAGGAAGATATATATATAAAGATATATAAATGAACAAAAAAGAAAAACAGGGTTGTGCGGGAGAGGATTAGCCGATATAATAGCCGTATGATACAGGAGAGGAAAATAAAGATATGAATATGACAGGTTATGAGATTTTGTGGCTCTTTTTTCTATATTCTTTTGCCGGCTGGGTAATTGGGACAGCGGCTGCGGTATTCCGTGAAAAGCGCTTTGTGGATGTGGGCTTCCTTTACGGTCCCTGGTGTCCGGCGTACGGTATCGGAGGAATCGCTTTTGCTGTATTTCTTCCGGAACTTAAGAACAGCATCTTCTTTCTGTTTCTCGGAGGCATGGTTCTGTCGTTTGTCCTTACGCTTCTTACAGGCTTCGTGCTGGAGCGTATGTTTCACAGAAAATGGTGGGATTATTCCAGAAAGAGATTTCAGTTCGGCGGTTACGTCAATATGCCGTACGCTGTCGTATGGGGCATCCTGGCAGTTTTATGCATCTGGTTTGTCAATCCGTTCCTTTTAAGGGTTTATCATATGATTCCCAGGGCAGTGGCGGAGATTGCGCTTCTTGTCGTATCGGGAATCGCGATTCTTGATTTGATTGGGACACTGACAGGTATTTTAAAGGTGCGTTCTCATGTAAAGAAGCAGTCGGTGCTTTACGGAGTATCAGAAAACCTTCAGAAGACGGCGGATGTAATGGGAGAAGGTCTTACTGCCTTTGTGCTCCGTCGTATGGAGAGAGCTTATCCGAATCTTGCAGCAAAGGAGCTTCTGAAAGCGAGAAAGGAGCAGGAGAAGCAGGAAAAGGAGAAAGAGCAGACAGGCGTTTTTGCAGCAGGCTGTTCTTTCTATAAGCTGGTCTGCCTCTTCTTCCTTGGAGCCTTTCTCGGTGACATTACAGAGACCATTTTCTGCCTTATTACAGCGGGAAAACTGATGAGCCGAAGCAGCGTTGTATACGGTCCCTTCAGCATCGTATGGGGACTTGGCTGCGTCCTTCTGACAGTGATTCTTTACCAGTACAGAAATAAGAGCGACGGCTATATTTTCATATTTGGCACAGTGCTTGGAGGAGCTTACGAATACATATGCAGCGTGGTGACAGAGCTGCTTTTCGGAACCGTATTCTGGGACTACAGCAAGATTCCCTTTAACCTGGGCGGAAGAATCAATCTTCTTTACTGTTTTTTCTGGGGAATTGCGGCAGTTGTGTGGATGCGTTTTCTCTATCCCTTCTTTTCCGGTCTGATAGAAAAGATTCCGAAGAAGGCAGGAACCGTGATTACCTGGGTGATGCTTGTCTTCATGGTGTTTGACATCGGGCTTTCCGCCCTTGCGATGAACCGCTATACAGTTCGCCAGACGGGAACGGGAATCGAGACGTTTGCAGACGATTTTCTTGACGAGCATTTTCCGGACGAGAGAATGAAACGGATTTATCCGAATGCGATACTGGTCGATTAAACGGGAAAAAAGTAACTGTGGAACGAAAAAAGTACTTGCGCAAATGCCGTTTCAGGGATATACTGATAGAGCAAAGATTACCTGAAGAGGTAACAGCCAGGGCTAGTACTGGTTTCGACGGGGGTCTCGCAGCTGGTGAAGCTATCCGCAGGCGATGCGTCAAATCGCAAACCTAAATATAAACGCTGAAGATAATTTAGCATACGCTGCCTAATGGCAGCTGTCGGCCTTAGAGCACCCGCACTTTAAGAGTCCGGCATCGACGATGCGGGAAACGACATGCGTTAAGCTTTGCGCGCATGGGCGTACTATGAAGCTACTGAAGCTGTCAGGATGTTAGTTTCCGGTCAGCGGAGGGAATGACAAAGAACTGACTATGATAGTAGAAGAACAGGGAACAGGCTTTCGGACAGGGGTTCGATTCCCCTCTGGTCCACCAAATAGTGCAAATCCGAACCCACTATTTTTCGTGAAGCATTGCTTCG
>CAUWNO010000129.1:0-6285 GCA_963559965.1 uncultured Lachnospiraceae bacterium
TAATGAGCTGCTTATCAGAGGATATAATGTGGATGTTGGTATTGTAGAAGTGTATGCAAAAAATGAGGAAGGGAAAACGACTCGTAAGCAGTTTGAAGTTGATTTTGTAGTTAATCAGGGAAGTCAGAGATATTATATTCAGGTAGCTTATGACATGACTTCAGAGGAAAAGCAGACGCAGGAACTTAATTCGTTTAGAAGTATACCGGATTCTTTTAAAAAAATTGTGATAGTAAACGGAACTAAAAAGCCGTGGAGGAATGAAGAAGGCTTTGTAATTATGGGAATGAAGTATTTTCTGCTAAATGCGGATAGTTTGGAATTTTAGTTTATCAGTCAGACAGCGCCGCCTGTTTTCAGGCGGCGCCAGTTTATAAAATTCTGATTTTGAAACGCATACATCAGCGCTTTTTCCGTTCTTCCATGGCGGCTTCAATACGGACCTGTTCTTCCAGCATCGCTTCTACACGTTCCTCTTCAGAAAAATCGGATGCAAGCTTATCGAGAAGAGACTCGTCCATAGAGGGGAACTGCCGGTGAAGGATGCGGCTTACAAGCTCGTATTTCTGAAGGTAGAAGACTTCGGGTTTTTCCCTGTCGCCCTCTGCCAGAAGCTTCTGAAGTTCTTCTGTTTTGATGCCTTCACTCTCATACCAGTCGGTAACTTTCCTGATTTTTTCATGCTCCTCGGGAGCTTTTGCCAGGATTTTCTTTGCGCTTCTCTGTGAGAGGAAACCAATCACAAGGAAAAGGAGAAAGAAAAAGGTCATGCTGTACAGCGCCATTCCGTGAATCGGGAGAGAGATGATTCCTGTCATAGTCAGGAGAGTGGCGGCAAGTCCGAGACCTCCCACAAGAAAAAAGGATAGGGCTGTTGTGCGGGTGTCAGCTGCTTTTGCTTCCGGGCTTTTATAGATTTTTGATGCAGACGGACGTTTTACCGGACCGTCCAGAAGATCTTCCAGCACAAATTCTTCCGTCTGTCCGGAATCGGCTGTGTTTTCTCTGGAAGAACGAGAATTGTTGTCAAGGTGTAAAGACATAATAGGGAACCTCCTGTAATGATAGTAAAATGCGTCAGCTTAGGAAAGAAAGCTTTTGACGGCAAGCGTGATTTCTTTTTCTGTTCCGGTCAGAGAACCCTGAACCATTTCAGGCTTGCCGCCCCCTTTTCCCTGAAAGAGAGAATTGAGATGGCGGCAAAGAATACGGGTGTCGGCATCTTTGCTTCCTAAAATGTAGCGGTAGCCGTCGACATCGTTTCCGGTGAAGACGCAGGCAATTCCGCGGCAGCGGGCAGTCAGAAGATTTACAAACTCCCGGCAGGCTTCCGGATTCAGAGCTGTCTCAAAAAAGACGGGATGGAGAGAAGCTTCCGGTACATGAGAAGCTTTTTCCTGAATCAGTTTCATCCGAAGATTCATCAGCTCTCCGGTCAGAGCAAAATTTTCTTTTTTCAGCCGTTCAACGGCGTCGGCAATCCCTTCTTCTTTTGCAGAGAGAAGGACGGAAACGGCGTGGACGGCTGCGTCTTTTTTGCGGCAGTCGGCAAGGGCGCGTCCGCCCGCAAGCATATGGATACGGACTCCGCCTCTATGGGACTGAACGCTGAGAAGCCGGATGATGCCGATTTCTCCGGTACGGTGTACATGGGGAGCGCAGCAGGCGCAGACGTCGATATCTGGGATAGAAACAATGCGGACAGGTCCGTCTATCTCGATTTTACTGCGGTAGGCGAGAGAAGCCAGCTCCTCTTTGCCGGGAAATTCAGCAGAGACAGGCAGATTTGCATAGACGGCTGCATTGGCATGAAGCTCTATTTCAGCAAGCTCTTCCTGGGAGATGCTTCCGTTAAAATCAAGAGTTACTTCCTGTTCTCCAAGATGAAAACCGACGTTGTCATAGCCGAAGCGCTGATGGATAAGACCAGATACGATATGTTCTCCGGAATGCTGCTGCATACGCGAGAATCGTTTGTCCCAGTCGATGCGCCCGGTTACGGCTGTTCCCGTTTCGAGGGGAGTTTCGGTATAATGCCATACCTCGCCGTCCTCCTCCTGTGTATCAAAGACAGGAATATCGTTCAGAAAACCGCTGTCTCCTGACTGACCGCCGCCTTCCGGGAAAAAGGCAGTCTGATCAAGACGGATAAGCCATTCATTCTTTCCTCTGCGGCATTCTGTCACAACAGCCGGAAATTCTTTGATATGGCTGTCTTCGTAATATAATCGTTTCGTCATGATAGGAATCTCCTTATGAGGTCGGCGCGCAGCGCGCAGACACTGCGTCACACTGAGTCACAGTATAACATTTTGAGGAGAAAAAAGCAAATACAGGCATAGAGGAGAGCGGTTTATCGGGAAGGAAGCTCTGAAATATCTGAAAAGAAGTGACTTCTGAAAGAGAACGGATTATAATAGAAAAAGCAGGAAGGCAGAAAAATATTTGCCGGCGTGCTGAGACAGAGAATAATAAGAGTATGACAGGTGACGAAAATGATTGATTTGCATGGACAGGCGGGGCTTCCGTATATTAATCGGGGAGTTTATACGGGAAGTTACAGGGGAATGAGATACAGGATGCGTAAAAAAGAAACGGATGATGGAAAATATCTGGAGACGGTGATCTATCCGGAGCCGTTTTGTTTTGAAGTGACAGAGGAGAAGGAAAAGACGTTTCGGGACTTTCCGTTTACGGAGGAAGGTTTTACGGAGGCTGTCGAATGGTTAAATGAGGAATATGAGGCGCAGCGCGAACGCTGGGAACGGGCGCTTTAGAATTTGGCGCGCCGTTCCCGGCGTTTTGCTCTGAAAGATAAGAAGAGGGGACAGGTTACAGATCGTCCCTGATGGCTCCGGACTTTGCGTAGGCGGTTGACTTTGCCTCGAAGAAATCTGTTTTAATGAGATTGGCGTTGCTGTATACGTTGACCCATTTCATGGATTCCGGAATGTCGGAAAAGCCATCATAGAGAGGGGCAAAGCCAAGAGATTCAGCCCGCAGATTTCCGAGATAGCGGATGTAGCCGGAAATCATTTCCTGTGAAAGACCTTCTATCCGATCGCCGAGGACGTAGTTTCCCCAGGCGATTTCTTCTTCAACGCCTCTTTTCAGCATGGAGCGGTATTCTTCTGTTTTTTCTTCCGTGAAGAGCGAAGGCTCTTCTTTTTTTAATTCAAGCAGAATGCTCCGGAACAGCCACAGATGCATATTTTCATCACGGTTGATATAGCGTATTTCCTGGGCGCTTCCGGACATTTTTCCCATGCGTCCCAGATTGTAAAAGAACATAAAGCCGGAATAGAAATAGATTCCTTCCAGAATATAGTTCGCCATAAGGGTCTTTACAAGCTGCTCGCTGCTTTTCTCCTCGAGAAAGGCATTGTACTGCTCCCCGATAAATTCGTTGCGCTTCAGCAGATGCTCGTCAAATTTCCATTGATATAGGATTTCGTCGCGTCTGGCAGGAGAGCAGATAGAATCGAGCATATAGCTGTAGCTCTGAGAGTGTACAGCCTCCTGAAATGCCTGAATCGTCAGGCAGAGATTAATCTCATTGGCAGTGATGTATTCGCCGATATTGGGAAGGTTTGCCGTCTGAAGGGAGTCGAGGAAGACGAGAAAGGACAGAATTTTATCGTAGGCAGTTCTCTCTTCCTCCTTCAGGAGGCGGTAATCTTTGATATCCTGCGTCAGATTAATTTCTTCGGGAATCCAGAAGTTGTTCATCGCCTGGCGGTACCAGGAGCTGACCCAGGTGTATTTCATATTGTTGAAATCATTGAGATTCGTAGTGTTTCCGCCGATGATACGGCGTTTTTGGATCTCTGTGTCGCCCTGTGCGTTGAACAGGGCTTTCTTTTTCAGTTCCATGTGTTTTTCCTTTCGTTTTTTAAAGCGGTCAGGAGGAGCAGGATTCGCATTCTTCGATCTCGAGCGACTGGCTGCGCACATAGTAGATCGTTTTTACGCCCTTTTCCCATGCGCGGATATAGAGATTCAGAAGCCGCCGGAAGGTAAATTCATTAGTAATATAGAGATTGACCGATTGCGACTGGTCGATATGGCGCTGGCGGACTCCCGCAGCGTCAACGACGTAATTCTGATCGATGTGATGGGCGTTTTTGTAAAGCCAGAAGGTCTGGGGATTCAGATCCGGAGCTACACGGGTAATCATGCTTCCCTTTTTCTCTTCCATAAAATATTTCTTCATAACAGGATCGACAGCGGCGCTTGTTCCGGCGATGATGGAGGTGGAGCTGGTCGGGGCGACGGCAAGAAGATAGCCGTTGCGCAGACCGTATTTTTCTATCTTTCCGGCAAGCTCCTGCCAGTCAGGGGAAAGGTAGCCGCGCTTGTCAAAATATGTTCCCGTCTCAAAATCGCTTCCTTTAAAATGGCTGTAAGAACCTTTTTCCCGGGCAAGCTCCATAGACGCCTGAAGAGCGTAGTAGTTGATTTTCTCATAAAGTCTGTCGGAAAAATCGAGATGCTCTTCACTTTCAAAACGGATTCCCTGTTTTACAAGCATGTGGTGGTAGCCGCTTGTCCCAAGACCGACAGGACGGTACTGCTGGCTCGTAATCTGTGCGTAAGGAATCGGGTAGTAGTTCAGATCGATCACGTTGTCGAGGGCTCGCATGGCAACGGTAATGGTACGGCGAAGTTCGCCGTCGTCTGTGACGTCCATCTTTCCAAGGGAGAGAGAGGCGAGGTTGCAGACAACGAAATCGCCGGGGCGCGTCCTGCGGACGACGACGGTCTCTCCATTGACGTTGATGCATTCCGGCTCTTCCACGTGCATCGCGCTCATATTTTGTGCGATTTCCGTACAGAGATTGCTGCAGTAGATAATGCCCTTGTGACTGTTCGGATTCATCCTGTTTACCGTGTCACGGTTGAAGGCAAAGGGCGTGCCTGTCTCCACAAGAGATTTGATAATCAGGCGGACGATTTCCTTTATGCTCATGACACGTTTTTCGATCCGGTCATCTGCAATACAGTCGAAATATCTTTTTTCCCATTCTTCTCCGTAGAAATCTTCCAGGTGATAGCCTTTGACTGTAAAAATATTGTGGGGGCACATCAGATTCCAGTCGGCGTCCAGATCTGTTTTCGCAAGTTTCCAGAAAAGATCCGGATAACAGACGGCGGGAAAAATATCGTGAGCCTTCATCCGGTCGTCTCCGTTGTTTGTGCGGAGCTGAAGAAATTCGGGAAGGTCGCGGTGCCAGGCGTCGAGATATACGGCGGCTGCCCCCTGCCGTACGCCCAGCTGGTCCACAGCGGTAGCCGTGTCGTTGACAAGCTTAATCCAGCGGATGACGCCTCCGGCAGCGCCCTGAAAGCCCCGGATAGAGCTTCCGTTTGCACGGACCTTTCCGAAATAAAGCCCCATACCGCCGCCGTGCTTGCTGACCTGTGCGAAATTATCAATGCTTTTATAAATACCTGTCAGGGAGTCCTCGACGGTGTCGATGAAGCAGGAGCTCATTTGATGGAAGGGTTTTCTGGCGTTTGCCATGGTGGGCGTCGCCATGGTGACCTTAAGTGTGCTGAGAATGTCGTAAATCTCTTTTGCCCAGTGTACGCGATCCTGTTCCGGAAGAGCGAGGTGCATCGCGATGCCCATGAACATTTCCTGGGGCTTTTCGAGAATCCGGTGACTGTGGTCGCAGATAAGGTAACGGCGGGCAAGAAGATCAAGACCGCTGAAGTTGAACAGACGGTTGCGCTCCGGTTTCAGGTGTGCGGCGAGTTCCTCCACATCAGATCTGGTATAGTTTTCCAGAAGATAGCTTCCAAGATAGCCTTCCCGGGTCAGAAAAGAGAGCTTATCGTACCAGCTCTGGATTCCGAGACGTTTCATCTCCGTGTCAATGCGCCTGTCAAGGTCGTAGGACAGAAAACGGGCGGCGATGTATTCCCAGAGAGGAGCGTCCTTATTGATCAACTCGACGCTTGCACGCTCCAACATTTCAAGAGCTTCCTGCGCGCTCATATTTTCCTTGCAGAAGGAACGGAATTTTTCGAGAAGAAGCTGAAGGGAATAGGGTTCGTCAGGAAAATCGGACTGGATTCCGGAAAGAACAGGAATAAGAGAGTCGTCCTGACAGAGGTCGGCAAGCAGTCGTTCGTTTGGTTTCTGTATTTTCATTGTCATCTCCTTTATTATTCAGAATCATTTAAAATCATTCAAAATTATTCAAATTCATTCAGAACCGCTTTTGCGGGATTAATAAAACACACATCCCAGCCGGGACGGTTGTTTCCAGAATAGCATAT
>CAUWNO010000130.1:0-6263 GCA_963559965.1 uncultured Lachnospiraceae bacterium
AACATTTCGATTTAAAAACCCGTTCGATAATATCTAAATCCAATTCAGGAAAAGATCACTACATTTAACCAGCAGAAGCCGCGACAATTATGCACAAACCTGAGAATATCGGAGCCGTAGAGCTTGCGACAATCTCTTTTGGTCAGTCGTTCCAGATTACGCCTGTTCAGCTGGCAGCTACAGTCAGCTCCATCATAAACGGAGGAACACGCATAACGCCGCATTTCGGTGTGGCAGTGCAGAATGCGGAGGGAGAAGTTCTGAAACGTTTCCGCTATGAGACGAAGGAGAATGTTGTTTCTGAAGAGACCTCAGAGACAATGCGGTATCTGCTGGAAAAGGTAGTCTCAGAGGGCGGAGGAAAAAAAGCGGCGGTGGAAGGCTACAGGATAGGCGGTAAGACGGCTACTTCCCAGACGCTTCCGAGAGGTACGAACAAGTATATTTCCTCCTTTGTCGGTTTTGCCCCGGCTGACGATCCGCAGGTGCTTGCCATGTGCATTATTCATAATCCTCAGGGGGTATACTACGGAGGAACCATAGCGGCGCCCGTAATAGGAGATATTTTTGAAAATATACTGCCGTATCTGGGAATTGAAAAGTCTCAGGAACCGCAGGAAAACAAGGATGAATCGCAGGAAAATAAGGAAGAATAAGGTTGCGCAGAACGAAAAAAAGTCTTATAATGCTAGGAGCGGTCGCTACAGCCGGAAACGAAAGAAATGTGAGAGGTAGAAAGATATGGATTATACGATGATATTGCCGATTTTGATTTCCTTTGCCATCAGCGCAGCCCTGGGACCTGTTGTGATCCCGCTGCTGAGAAAGCTGAAATTCGGTCAGACAGTGCGGGATGATGGTCCGCAGAGCCATTTGAAGAAGACAGGAACTCCGACAATGGGAGGTCTTATTATTCTGGCAGGAATCATCGTCACATCTTTACTCTATGCGAAGGATTATCCGAAGATCATACCGGTGCTTTTTGTGACGGCAGGCTTTGGCGTCATAGGATTTCTTGACGATTATATCAAGATTGTGCTTCACAGGTCTGAGGGACTGACACCGGGGCAGAAAATGCTGGGACAGATTGTTGTGACAGGAATTTTTGTGTTTTATTATTACAGAATGACAGGCGGAGATATGGCGATGCTGATCCCGTTCTGGCCGGATCATTATCTGCACCTTGGCTGGCTGGCTGTTCCGGTTGCCTTTCTGGCGATTATCGGAACGGTAAACGGAGCGAATTTTACAGACGGTCTTGACGGTCTTGCAGGCAGCGTGACACTTCTGATTGCGACGTTTTTTACGGTGGCGGCTATTGGAACCCAGAGCGGTCTTCATCCTGTCACCTGCGCCGTAGTGGGCAGCCTTATGGGCTTCCTTCTCTTTAATGTGTATCCGGCGAGCGTCTTTATGGGAGACACAGGATCGCTTGCGCTGGGCGGCTTCGTTGCGGCAACGGCGTATATGATGGATATGCCGATATTTATTCTGATTGTCGCCCTGGTTTACTGGGTAGAGATTCTTTCTGTAATGCTTCAGGTCACATACTTTAAGCTGAGCAAGGGAAAGAGAATTTTCCGTATGGCTCCGATTCATCATCATTTTGAGCTTGGCGGATGGTCAGAGACACGGGTGGTAGCCGTATTTTCGATTGTGACGGCTCTTCTGTGCCTGATAGGAATTATGGCGCTGTAGTTTAAAATGCGGGAGGACGGAAGGTATGGAGACGGATACAAGGACAGACGGAAAACTGACAGATAAAAAGATTCTGATATTCGGAAGCGGCGTCAGCGGCATCGGTGCGGCGAAGCTTCTGGAAGAGGCAGGAGAGACGCCTCTTCTCTATGACGGAAATGACAGACTTGAAAAGGAAAAAATAAGAGAAAAGCTTCCTGAGGGAAGCCGGACAGAAATTATTCTTGGAGAACTTCCGGAAGAGGTTAAGGCGGAAGTGGGACTTGTCGTTTTAAGCCCCGGTGTTCCGGTCGATCTGCCGCTTGTGGAGGAACTGAAGCAAAGAGGGGCGCGTATCTGGGGTGAGGTAGAGCTGGCATGGCGCTTTGGGAAGGGAAAGGTAGCGGCGATTACAGGAACGAACGGAAAGACGACGACGACCTCCCTTGTGGGCGAGATACTGAAAAGCTGGTATTCTGAGGTGTTTGTGGTAGGAAATATCGGAACGGCTTACACCCAGGAGGCGCTCCGCATGACGGAGAAGAGCGTGACTGCGGCAGAGATAAGCAGTTTTCAGCTTGAGACGATTGAAAACTTCCATCCGAAGGTAAGCGCAATCTTAAATATTACGCCGGATCATTTAAACCGCCACCATACGATGAAATGCTATATCGAGATGAAGGAAAGGATTGCGGAAAATCAGGATGAGACCGATACCTGCGTTCTCAACTATGACGATGAAGAGACGCGTGCGTTTGGGGAGAAGACGAAGGCTTCGGTTCTTTATTTCAGCAGAAAGCATATATTAGATCAGGGTGTCTTTCTGGACGGTTCCGCCATCGTGTACTGTGATGAGTCTGTCAGAACAAAGATCTGTGACGTAAGCGAGCTGAAGCTCCTTGGCGCGCATAATTATGAAAATGTGATGGCGGCCGTGGCAATCGGCGCGGCTATGGGCGTTCCCCTTCCTTCTATCCGGGAGACGGTCATCCGCTTTAGGGCAGTGGAGCACAGGATTGAGTTTGTGGCGGAAAAGAAGGGTGTAGCCTATTATAACGATTCCAAGGGAACGAACACAGACGCTTCGATTAAGGCGGTTCAGGCGATGAATCGTCCGACAGTTGTGATAGGAGGCGGCTACGATAAGCAGGTGAGCTTTGACGAGTGGATAGAGGCGTTTGGAGATAAAGTGACATGGCTTGTGCTGCTGGGACAGACGGCGCAGCAGATTGCCGATACAGCGAAGCGCCATGGCTTTGAAAAGATTGTGTTTGCCGAAAGCCTTGAGGAGGCAGTGAAAATCTGCGCCGAAAAAGCGCGTCCGGGCGACGCCGTTCTTCTTTCTCCGGCATGTGCAAGCTGGGGAATGTTTGACAATTACGAGCAGAGAGGAAAATTATTTAAAAAATACGTCCGTGAACTTTCAGATTAAAATGAAGCGATAGAGCCGTCTGAAAAAGACGCGCTCGGAACGGAGGTTATATGACAGGTCCGGATTCCGCCGGGAAAGAAAAGAAGCAGGGGCGAGAGCCTTTCGATTACAGTCTGTTACTGGTCGTGCTGATTCTGGTGGGATTCGGACTTGTTGTGCTTTACAGTACAAGCGCCTATAACGGGCAGGTGAAATTTGCAGATAAGGCATATTATCTGAAAAAACAGTTCCTGGCAACTTCCATCGGTCTGGCAGCGATGTACGCCGTTTCCAAAACAGATTATCACAAATGGGAGCGCCTGGCTGTGCCGGGATACCTTGTCTCTCTGATTCTTTCGACGGCAGTTCTCTTTTTCGGAGACGAGTATAACGGATCGAAGCGCTGGATTTCTCTGGGACCGGTATCGTTTCAGCCGTCCGAATTTGCTAAGGCTGCGGTGATTGTCCTTCTGGCGTCTGTGATCAGCAGACACGTAAAAAAGATGACCTCTCTGAAGCATATGTTTTTGACGATGCTGCTGATTCTCCCAATTGTAGGGCTTGTTGGGACGAATAACCTGAGCACAGCCATTATTATTATGGGAATCGCGGCGATTCTTATTTTTGTGGCAAGCCCGAAGTATCTTCAGTTTGCGGCTATGGGAGGGCTTGGCATAGGCTTCCTTGCCGTATTCTTAAGTGTAGAGTCCTACCGGCTGGAGAGGCTGGCGATTTGGAGAAATCCTGAGGCGTATGAAAAAGGCTATCAGACCTTGCAGGGTCTGTATGCGATTGGATCGGGCGGGCTTTTCGGTGTGGGATACGGGAAAAGTATGCAGAAGCTGGGGTTTGTGCCGGAGGCGCAGAACGATATGATTTTTTCGATTGTCTGCGAGGAGTTTGGTCTTGCAGGCGCTCTCCTTCTTATCGCTGTCTTTCTTCTTCTGATCTGGCGCCTTCTTATGATTGCACTTCACACGCCGGATCTTCTGGGAAGCCTGATTGCGGCGGGGATTATGGGGCATATTCTGATTCAGGTCATTTTAAATATAGCCGTTGTGACAAATACGATTCCCAATACGGGAATTACCCTTCCCTTTGTCAGCTACGGAGGAACGTCGGTGCTGTTTCTTCTGTCGGAGATGGGGCTTGCCCTCAGCGTTTCAAGAAGTGTGCGGAAGGAACCTTAAACCGCCTTCCGGCATATTTTAAATGTAGAATGAAAACGTGGAGGGAAAGGCTTTGGATTATCTGGAAATCGAGGGCGGCAGTCCGCTCTGCGGTGAGGTCAGAATACAGGGTTCTAAAAATGCCGCGCTCCCGATTCTCTCCGCAGCTCTTTTGAATCCGGGAATTACTGTGCTGAAAAACTGTCCGGATATTTCGGATGTGTCGGCGATGCTGGAGATTTTAGAGGGATACGGATGCGTGACGGGACGGGAGAAGGGAATACTTTTTCTTGACGTGTCAGAACTTCGCCCCGGGCAGGCAAAAAAGGAATGTGCGGGGAAAATGCGTTCGTCGATTATGCTGCTTGGAAGCCTTTTGGGAAGACTGGGCGAGGTATATCTCCCTTATCCGGGAGGCTGCGTGATAGGAAGAAGACCGATTGATCTGCATCTTTGGGCGCTCCGCCAGATGGGAGCGGAGGTATGGGAGGAAGAGGAAGGTCTCCGCGCAGTATGCGCAAAGCCGAAGGCGGCGGAGCTTAGCCTGCCTTTCCCCAGCGTGGGAGCGACAGAAAACATACTTCTTCTTGCAGTCTGTGCAGAAGGCGTGACAGTTCTTCACAATGCAGCCAGAGAGCCGGAGATTACGGAGCTGTGCAGATTTTTAAGAAGCATGGGCGCAAAGATTACAGGAGCCGGGACGGGAACCATAACAGTGGCAGGGAAGCGGAGGCTTCACGATACGGAATTTTCTGTGATGCCGGACAGAATTGTGGCAGGAACTTATATGCTGCTTGCAGCCTGTGCAGGCGGTAAGATACGGATAGAGAATCCGCCGGCTGGCCAGCTTGGCGCTGTGAAAAATGTGCTTGGAAGGATGGGAGTGCGCTGTGAAAGCTTTTCAGACAGCCTTTTTCTCTGGAGTCCTGCAAGGACAAAGGGAGGAGTCAGGGTAACGACGCAGCCCTACCCCGGTTTTCCCACAGATCTTCAGTCGCCCCTGATGGCGGCGCTTTGTTTTTCAGAAGGGGAGAGCGTAATAGAAGAGACGATATTTGAGGCGCGCTTCAAGATAGCGGAAGAGCTGATGCGTATGGGAGCAGACGTCTCTGTTGAGGGAAGGCGGGCTGTGATAAGAGGGAAAAGGTGTCTGGAAGGAGCAGATCTGACGGCAAGGGAGCTGCGCGGAGGAGCAGCCCTCTGTATTGCGGCGGCTGCTGCGGAGGGCAGAAGCAGAATCTCCCAGTATCAGTATATTGCCCGGGGATATGAAAATATCATCAGGGATTTGCAAGATCTTGGAGTTGTGATACACTGTATATGAAAACGGCGGTGCGCGGGAACGGGGAGGATACCGATTGTCCGGCGCGCCGGTTCCGCGAAAGGATAAGGAAAGCAGAAAATGAGATTTCGTGAGAAGGAAAGAGGGAAGGGAAGGAGAAGAGGGCTTCTTGCAGCGGCGGCAGCCGCTCTGTTTCTGGCTCTGGCAGGCGTGCTTGCTGTGACGCTGTTTCAGATCCGCAGCGTTGAGGTGACGGGAAACAGCTTTTATACAGAGCAGGAGATCATCGATCGCGTGATTACGGACAAGTATTCTTCCAATTCGCTGTACCTTTACCTGAAATATAAATATTTTGAGCCGGAGGAGGTTCCCTTTACAGACAAGATAGAGGTAAGTCTTCTGTCGCCGGGAAGCGTCCGGCTGCGCGTGTATGAAAAAAGTATTGTGGGCTATGTTACCTATATGGGTTCCAATCTCTATTTTGACAAGGACGGCGTAGTTGTGGAAAGCTCCTCGGAGATTAAGGAAGGGATTCCCTGCATTTCGGGTCTGAAATTCAGTTCTCTTGCTCTTTATCAGAAGCTTGCCGTGGAAGATGATTCTGTATTTGAAAGAATTCTGACGATTACGCAGCTTGTAAAAAAATACGAGCTTTTTCCGGACAGGATTACCTTTGGAAAGGATCTTGAACTGACGCTTCATTTTAAAGATGTGCGTGTGGCTC
>CAUWNO010000131.1:0-6172 GCA_963559965.1 uncultured Lachnospiraceae bacterium
CGTTTGAAAAGGAATCTCTGTTTTCCCACACAAATCCCTGTAAATCTCAAAGCCTCCCACATCAATATCACCAAAGTGAAAATACTTCGCCTCTGGAAGCGCCTGATGCACTCTGCACAGCAATTCTCTTCGCACGGAATTATGATAGCCCCCAAGATAGATCATCAGGCTGTTCTTCTCCTGCCAGCGGAAAAATGTAGTCAAATTTTCAATGGTAATTACCTTTTCCACTTTTCCTTTTCCTAAAATCCTGACATTTTCTATATCTGCCCCGGAAATGCCAATCCCCTGTTCCAAATAAGCCAGATTGATCCCCGACCCCTTTCCTTTCTGAAAATCAAGAAATCCTTCTCCTTTCAGATACACATAATCCGGCATATGGTAAATGTTATATTCTGCAAGAATCTGATAAATATCCATGTCTGCAAATTCTGTCCGGAAAAGCCGTATAATTTTCCCCAGAACTCCAAGCAGCCCCTTAAACACCTTTGAATCTCCGAAATGCCGAATCGAAAATTCTCGAATATAACAGGACTCCGTATTCTTCTCCACACAAGAAAGCGCCGTTAAAATCCTCTTTGTTTTCTCTAAATCTGACAAATCAACAAATTCCTTTACCGTTTTTCCTTCTTGTATCCGCTCTTTCAGATAATCAACAAATTCCCAGACAATGGAACCTTCCTTCTCCTCCTGCTTCCAGGAATTTAATAATTGCAGATGCCGGACTATATAATCCGCTTTTGGCGTCCTGCCCAGATAAGCATACGCCTCCTTTATCTTCTCCTCTTTCAAAAGGACTTTCTGAACGATGTGCCCCTCTTTTCCTTTCTTCCAAACAATCTCCAGAAAACCTCTTTGCTCCAGATCTTTTACTGCCCCATGGATCTCATCATAGGCAAGAGAACTTTCATTAAAATATTCCGGCATTGTTTTCCTGGTAAAATGAAACGGAATATGGATACTCACTTTATTTTTCCCCTGAGACAAAAGACTTCTTTCATAGGAATCCAGAAGACTGTCCATGATTTTAACATCATAGCGCGCCATTGTGATATTCCTCCACATAGCTTACCTTTTCGTCTGTCATAACTAAAAGTGTCTCTGATAATACCGGACCAATATACTGAATCTTATCCGGAGGCGCTGCGATAACTATCTGAAGAGGCAGTCTCTTCAAAAATTCCAGCACTCCGCCAATTCTCTCATCGTCCATATTGTTAAATGCCTCATCGAACATCACAAGCCCTGCCGCCTCGCCGCCAATATTATTACTGTAGAGCTGTACAAAGGAAGCCGCCACTGTCACATAAAATGGAGTCTGAGTCTCGCCGCCACTCTTTTCTTCACATACTTTTGAATAGTAAGAATAGCTCCCGTCACTGTGTACAATTTTAATATCATAATCCATATAAGTACGATAGTCTGTGAACTCATCCAGAGTTTTTGCCTGATTTTCATTATGGATAGCCAGACGTTCAAACAATTCATCTATGACTTCTTTATGCGTTTCATGGAAAAGACCGCTGAAAATAGACTCTCCCTGCATCATATTAAAATCGTCCATAATCATTTCGTAATAATTCCGGTATTTTTTGCTCGGCATATACAAAAATTCGTATTTCTCATTACTGAAAGTGATATCCTTCAGAGCTTTATTTAATTCTTTAAATTCGCTCTGCGCCTGCTTCATATTTTCCTGCAGCTTAGCAAGAAACTGCTCTCTGAATTCATCCTCTGCCGCTATTCTTGCCGATTCTACCTTTTCTTCGTATTCTAAAATCTCTGAAGTACGAAGTCTGTCATATACAGCGGCAAATTCCGGAAAGCCTTCCATATTGGGCGCTGCGCCAAAACTATGCTCTGTCTTATAATCAATCATATGCGCAGTCATAGAATCTTCCGAAGCGCGGCGCTGCGTTTCATTAGCTTTCCGCCGCCTTTCAAAATTCTCCTTAAACTGTTCAAAGGATTTATCTGATATCTGCTTTTCATATTCTTTTTTCCATAAAATCAATTCGTCTCCTGCCATAGCTGCAATCTCCGCAGCGTGCGACTGATGATCCATTTGATTTCTCAATTCAATGGCAATCTGGTCTTTTTTATTCTTTATAGTCTCTCCAATTCCTCCGATCTTTCGCTCCAATGCGCCGGCTTCCCTCTCCAGTTCAATCCGTATTCGCTCTAAGGTTTCTAACTGTATCTGCTTCTGAATAAACGAAGCATTTTGCTTTAACGTCTTGATATTTTCCTCGCACTGTCGAATACCATTTTGAATTCGGGACAGCGAAGTCAGGATCGGCAGCCTGTATTTTACATCAACATCTGGTTCTGTTGAAAGCGGTTCCAACATAGATTCCAGATTGCCTCGCTGCTCCTGTGCCTGTTCTATTCTTTTTTCCAGCTCCCCTCTCGCACATCTCGTCTGTTCAAGCTGTATTTTAAACGCATACTTTCCAATAAACGGCACATTGAAAATCTCAGGTTTAATTGCACTGGCAACCCGGTTCTGATACTTCATACATTCTTTTGTGATAGAAGTAGGATATTTTTTTAAATCACTATACCGTTCACACATATGAACTTTTCCTAAAATCATATTGATAAAGCGCTTCGCATATTTATTTTTTGAGATCACGACTGTTGCAAGAGTTCCTTCCGGAGCTTTATCATATTCTTCCATTTTCTGTGTATTGATAAGACCCACGCCATATGCACTTTTCTCTCTGCGCAATTTATCATAGATCCCCAGTGCAATATCAAAATTCTCAGGTTCTACCAATATGTAAAAACGCTGAGTATTCAAATACCCTTCCACGGCATTACGCCAGCTTTCATCTGTAATTTCTAAAGTCTCACAAAGTACATAGGGTTCTGGTTTTCTGCCGATTCTTGCAAATTCTTCTCGAACTGCCTCCAACACTCTATTTACCGCGGATGGATAGGACAATTTTTTCCGCTCCAAATCCTCTATTTTCCTGTCCAGTTCCTGTTTCTCTTCTCTTTGCTTTTCCTGTCGGATCTGTACTTCTGCAATCTTCCTCTGTACACGGTCATACATTTCCCCTTTGTATTTTATGACGCTTTCCGTACACATTCTTGCCTGAGAAATATCAGAAATTCTCTCAACCTTTTCAAGCATATCTCCATATTTCCGTACGCAGGAAGACACATCTTTAACTTCCAGCAGTCGATAAACTTTATCAAGCGCCTTTTTCACACTGCCCAGCAATTCTTTTTTCTCAAAAAGCGCCTCCTTTTCCTCCTCTTTCAAGCGGACTTTCTCTTTTTCCTGCTCATCTAATGCAATATAATCCTTATTTTGCTTCAGTTCCAGACGCAAATTTGTTTCCAGTTGAAGTTTCTGTTCTTTCTCCTTTAATACCTCATCTAAATTTTTTTGCGTTTCCTGACCACGATATTCCTCCGCACGAACGCTGGTTTCAAGTCTTTGAATTTTCTCCTTGGAAATATCCACCTCTGCCTGTGCCAGATAAAATTCATACATCCGGTCTTTTCTCATACATTCTTTTACATCACGATGAAATTTGTCGATGCGTTCCAGTTTCTCTATTCGTTTTTTCACGTTCTCCAACGTGCGCTCCATATCCTGATAGGTACGCACATTTTCACGCAGTACTTCTATATTTACTTCTTTCTCGTCCAATACATAAGAATAAACAAAATCTTTAATATCATCAATAGGTTTAAACGCCAGAGCTTTTGGAATCAGACCGAAAAATTTGTCGTCGATCCTTCCCAATCTTGACTTTATCATTTTTTTCGCTTCGATCTGCGTTTTGCACCATTGGCGTATGGATTTATTTGCTATACGGAATTCAGAAATAGAGCGGGGTGCATTTCCTTTCAAAAACATATCATCCGTCATTCTTTTATTATCTATCAAATATCTTACTGTTGTTTCCTGTCCCTCTGCCGCAGAATCAATCACCGCTCCCACAATAAAATAGCGTTCTTTACTCTCTTCATAGAATTCCAGTGCAATATGTGCGGTAATCTGGCCTGACCGCTCGTAAGGTCTGCTTTCACGCCCGGTTTTACAGCGAACATATCCTGTCAGCTTTCTTTTGCCATTTTCATGCGCTGCTTTATTAAAAGAATTGGAGGAACAGGTAACCACGAACTGAATGGCATCCAGAAGTGTAGTTTTTCCAGCGCCGTTTTCTCCAGAGATAAGGGTAGAATCTCCAAAATCAATCGTACAGTCTTCAAACCGATGCCAGTTAATCAGCTTCATTCTCATCAGTTTCTTCATCCGATTTTCTCCCCTTTCTATATAGCTCCAGTTTTTCATATGCCTGTTTGATGTCTTCCACCCGTACTGCCATCATAATTGAATCATAGATCAGTATTCTGGACTCCTCGCTTCCCAAATCTTTGTCCAACGTTTCAATCAATTGGAATCTACGGAACAGGTGAAGTGCATTACGCATTGTTGTCTTATCAATCATTTTTTCCCGAATCTGCAAACTCAGATACTTATCCTGAATATCCCCAAGATTTACAATAACCTCATCGCTGACAGAAAGCTCCCGTCTCTTTTCATCATAGAGGATTCTGAGAATCAGCAAGACAATGGATTCATATAATTTCATGTTCAACCGATTATAATTCTGTGGGTTGGTCAGCTGAATCACGCCAAACTCCTCGCTGATTTCAAGCCGATACCCCAGTATGGACAAATACTCCTGAAATTCCGTACGGTATTTCAGCACAAAATAATAATCCGATTTGCTGCTTACATTTCCTTTGCACAAAAAACAATGGCTCAAAAGACGATTTGTGATTCTCTTAAACTCCTCTTTATCCTTTTGCAGCATACCCTTCAGCAGTTCCATGATTCTTCCTCCTGATTCTGAAGTCCTTAAACCGGAATCCGTTCACTTCTTTTTCTTCTGTTGTTACTATCTCGTATTTCATATTTTTACGCTGCCCATACAGACGCACATAGATGATCTTCACAAAATCTTCCGCGTTTGACAGCGGCAGCTCCGTTGCCAGTATCTCCTCTTTATTCCCCATATGATCGTTCACATACTCATTAATTTTTCCCGGACTTAAGATTTTCTGCATCTTTTCCATCATACGGCGCATCTTTTCCTGACGCAGTTCCATATCCGGTTCTTTGCACTGCATCTGCTGAGGTGTAAATTCTTTCTTCCCCTCTATTGGAGAATAAAAAGAACTCTCATCAAGAAAATGGCAGCTGTAGATTCGTATCAGCTGATCCAGGAATCCGATTTCATAAATTCCGCCCAACTCCATTTTTTCTGCATTAATCACCTCGTTCATACCGAGAAGAATTTCTTTTAGCTGCCCTCTGATATCCTCATTTCCCGAAAGCAGAAATTTTGCCCTGTTAATTGCCGCCCGCTGGTATTGGGTATTTTTCTGATTAATTTCATTCAAAATATCATCCATATTCCGAAAGGCTTCTATCACTTCATGCAAATAGAAATATACCTGTTCCCTCGCCGTATCCAGATTGATTTCCTGAAGACCCGCGATTTCCAGAGATGCCTTTTCTATATATGTTTTGCTTTTACTTTTGCTCTCCAGCCTTTCTATAATTTCCGGTCGGAATTTAGATACATTGTCCGATGTAAGCAATCTGTGATATGCCTTATCCACAATATTGGTAATATAATCATTAAACAGCGCATCCATAATCTCTGCCACCGTGCTGTGCCTGGTAAGCTCATCAATATAATGCTTAATATTTGAATTCAGATTTTTAAGTCCCGTAATCAAAAGATCCGTATTTTCCAGAATCTGCAGGAGCACTACTCCCGGATGGTCGGTAGTCCCACGCACAAGGCTGTAAATCGTATAAATGTATCCCTGATATTCAATCTGCTTTCCCTCTTCGATTTCAAGAAGAGTCTTCATAAGCCGCACAGAATATTCTTTAAAATTCACTTTCTGCACGTAGCTTTTATCTGTCTCAATCTCAATCCAGCCATAATACTCCAGCCGTCTTAAAATACCATTTGCTTTTCCCCTGCTGTCAGCCCCGGCAAAATCCTCTTCCACAATATCCGCCGACACACTCTGTTCAAAATAATACTGCAATTCATCTGCTTGTAATTATCTTTCGACGACATATTTATTCTGATGCTGAATCACAGTTTACATCTTAGAATTTCTTTCGATA
>CAUWNO010000132.1:0-6166 GCA_963559965.1 uncultured Lachnospiraceae bacterium
GCATTTTGTATACTTTTCACCCCCCCTCACTGCTTTTTTTGTTATATATTTTTTTCTATTTTCCAATATCTTCCTCTTATTTTTGGAAATTTTTCTTTTTTTTTCGACAGTCTTCTACATTTTTTTGGCTCTTTTCCTTCCTTAATTTTTTACGACAAAAAGACGATACTAAAAACGATGCAATTTTTTTGTAAAAATGCGGCATCCTTATAATGTATCAATTCGTATTTATTTAAGAAAGGACTTGTTATCGCAATGAAAAGCAAAAAGAAAATTTTGATTCCGCTTTCTCTCGCCATTATTTGTCTGGTTGCAGGTATTGCAGGCGGAATTTTTATTACGCTGAAAAAAAATGCCGGCCCAAATACCTCTCCGGAATATTACTTCTCAAAATCGGAAGAGGTTCCTTCTATCACTGGTATTGTGGGGGAACGCAGTATTTTCACTTCCGCAACGGAAACTGTCCGCGACGCAGTCTCCTTCCTTGAAGCCGCAGTTAATCCGAAAGCGGAGCCGACGGAAACTGCCGACGACCCAAAGGCGCAGCCCCTTGAAACCTCCTCTGAAGATTCTGCCATTGTATACAATTACGTTTCCGACACCGTAAAGCAGGACGTGGACGAGTATGTCGCCTATCTGGAATCCGAAAAGAATTTCATCGAGCTGACCAATCTGCGAAAAGACGAGAAGGCGAAGGATCCTTCTTCCAACACCCGCTGTCTGGCCGGAGCTTCCCAGGATAAAGAATCCTTCCTTTCCATCACCATTACGGAAAATGCCGACAGCTACAGCATTTCTGCCGTAAAAGAAAATCAGCCCTGGGATCTTTTTGTCGCGGAGCTCTGGAAATCTTCCTACCATCTGCTTGCCGCAGAGGATGCCGTTCCGACGACCGTATCTGCAGAGGAACAGGTACGTTCCGCCACCCAGAAGGAGTTAAATCTTCCGTACCCTCCTGAAAATTACAAATTTATTTCTAAACGGGGACAGATTCGTGTGGACGGCAATGATTATTATTGTGTATCTGCCTATCTTCCCAACGAAACTGGTACCTTTGATTATGAATGTGCGTTTTTGCTTGACGCCGCGTCCGGCGCCATCGAATATCAGTACGATGAAGCCACCGGGAAAACCATTCCCCTTTAATTCTTTTCTCCCGCTGTCAAAGCTTTATTTCAGTGAAAATCTGGATACCAATTCTTTTAACCGTTTCGCCTGGTTTTCCAGCTCCCCGGAGGTTGCCGCCGCCTCTTCGCTGGATGCGGAATTCATCTGTACCACCACGGAGATTTCTTTTACCTTTTGGTCAATCATCCGAATATCTTCTTCCTGTTCTTTCACCTGTCCCGAAATGGAGCTTATATAGGCAACCGATTTCTGAGAGGTTCCCATTACGTTTTCCAACGCCTTGGAAGTGGTTTCTGCAAGATTGGTTCCCTGCTTCACTGCGTCCAGTGACTGTTCAATCAATACGGCGGTGCTTTTCGCCGACTCTGCGCTTCTTGTAGCCAAATCTCGTACCTCATCCGCAACTACCGCAAAGCCCTTTCCGGCTTCTCCTGCCCTGGCCGCTTCCACGGCGGCATTCAATGCAAGCACATTGGTCTGGAAAGCGATATCGTCAATCACCTTCAGTATTTTTGCTACCTCGGCAGAATTATCATCAATTCTATGAATTGCCTCCAAAAGCTCCTCCATCATTTTCACGCCTTCCTGCAGCTGCCGCTTAGACTCTTCTGCCTGTTCGCTTGCCATGGAGGCGTTTTCTGCCATGGAGGTAATCTCATTGGAAAATTCGGAAATCGTTCCCGACAGATGCTCTGTGGTCCCCGACTGCTCCGTGGCTCCCTGCGCAAGGGAAGCCGAAGTCGCCGCTATCTGTTTTGCGTTTTCCGTGACCTCGTCCGCCGAATACACCACTTCTCTTATGGCGCCATTCAGCTGCTCCAATATCATCCTCATATGCTGCTCCAGCGGCTCAAAGTCTCCGGGATAATAGGAAGCATCCGTCTCCCGCGTCAAATCGCCATGGGCTACCTTTTCCAAAGAAAGATTCATATCGCTGATCATCTCGCGAAAACCATCGATCAGGTGCTCCATGGAATCCGCCAGCATCCTTATCTCATCGTTCGTTTTCACCTCAGGCACAGGCGTATGCAAATCTCCCTTTTCCAGCTGGCCTAACCGCTCCGCGCAACGTCTAAGAGGCGCTCCGATTTTCTGCCCGATTTTCCATGCGAAAACAACGCCTATGGCAACCAGCAGCGTCAGGATTCCAATCTGAAGAAAACTGCCCTTGACGGCTGCTTCCAAAAATTCATCCTGATCCAGCGTTACCGCCACGCTCCAGCCGTCGGTTCCCGGAATCGGCGCAAATCCCTGTATATTCTTGGTGCCGTCCGTATAGTCATAAGTTTCTACTCCGGTTTCTCCCGCAAGCATTTTCCGTTCAATGGACGCCAGCTGCTGCATCTTCTTGTTTTTCGGATTCGCCTCTGCCTCGGCAATGGCATTGCTCCGATTGAACACATAGCTTTCGTCCTCATATGCAATGGTATTTCCGTATTTATCCAGAATATAGGAGCTTCCCATCTCTCCTATCTTCGTATTCAAAACAATGGACTGCAGGATTTTGGCGTCGCATTCAAACAATACGGCTCCTTCCACGCTGCTTCCCCTATAGATGGGAGCCGACACAATAATATGACTGTCCGTCTTATCTTCGTTGATGTAGGGAGTCGACATGTACGCCTTTCCCTCCATGGCGCTTTTAAAAAACGGCTCTTGGGAAACGTCTCTTCCTGAAACCAAATCCCTTCCCTTTTTATCCGCCAAACCATAACTCCGCATATAATAGGCTTCCTGCTTTGCCTTTAAATACGCTTTCTTTTCATTCAGACTAACGCTATCGTCTGTCAAGATCGTATTCGACGCAATTTCTGAAATCACCGAGGTATAGCTTGCCATCATATTCTCCGCGGCAAGCGCAGATACTTTAGCAATCTCAACCGCACTGTCCTTCAGCGCCCCCAAGGTAGACACATGCGTAACGATACTGCCTACACCGCCATTGATAATTGCGACCCCTAAAATGATCGCACAAATCATAATTGTAATTTTCTTCTGTATTCCTTTCATTTCCACCTAACTCCCATCCGCTCATTTGTAAAATAAGCGCTATCATACATCCTCTATATCGACCTCTGCTCTTACAAATTAAGCGTTTCCATGTAAATCCTTTCCTTTGCCGGCGCACAGATTCCTCAAGGCGCAAGCAAGGGAACCAGCCAGCACCCTACCGCCCACAGCGCCAGCAAATGCAACGGATAGAACCAATAAAAGAAAAAACGGTTCTGTCTTCCCCTGGTTCCGTTATAGAAAGCAAGCGGCAAAAAGGCCAGGATTCCCGCCGCCTCCAGGCTTCCTCCCAAAAGAAGCAAAAGGCCGCCGCCCCCGCCGCCAAAACTCCCAGGAACCCAGCCCAGGGCGCTTTTTCCTCAAATTCCTGCATCCCCCAAACGGCCAAGAGGCCCAGCAATAAGGTAAAGAAGATATTTTGGAAACCAAATTCCAAAAACCTCCCCCGGAAAGCCAGATCAAAGGGGATCTCAGAAGCCAAGGCGAACGCCCCCATCCGAAGAGCATACGTTTTCACATTCCGCGTATGTAAAAAGCCTTCTACCAGAAGAAAGGAAAACAGCGGAAAGGCCAGGCGGCCCACCAGACGGAGGGCCAGATCGATCTCATACCAAACGTCCATCCCAAAGCTCAGGAAGACCGTGCTTCCCGTCTCCGACAGCAGAGGCCATACCTGCCTTTCAATGAGAACCGCCCCGATGTGATCCAGCAGCATGGTTCCTACGGCAATCCATTTGAGAGCGCTTCCGCTAAGACCCTTTGGTGTTTCTGCACATCCTGTCATCGCTTCTCTACGACCTCTCCCTGTCTTTTATAAATGGAAGAAGCCTCTACCACGCCGCGCACGGAGGAAAGGGGATAGATATTACTGTTTCTTCCAATAACGGTTCCCGGATTCAGCACGGATCCGCAGCCCACCTCCACCTCGTCGCCAAGTATAGCGCCGAATTTCTTGATGCCCGTCTCGATGTCTCCCTCCTTGGTGTGTACCTTCACCAGGAGCTTATCCGACTTCACATTGGAGGTGATGGAGCCCGCTCCCATATGGGCCTTGTAGCCCAGGATGGAATCGCCCACATAATTGTAATGGGGCACCTGCACCCGGTTGAACAGAATCACATTTTTAAGCTCTGTAGAGTTGCCCACCACGGCGCCCGCTCCCACCAGCGCGTTCCCCCGTATAAAAGCGCAGTGACGTATCTCGGCGTTCTTTCCGATGATACAGGGGCCTGTGATGGAAGCCGTAGGCGCTACTTTAGCGCTCTTTGCGATCCAGACGTTTTCTCCGTGCTTCTCATACTCCTCTTCCCCTAAGGAAGCTCCCAGCTCCAAAAGAAACGCGCCAATCTTTGGCAGCGCCTCCCAGGGATAGGTAACGCTCTCCAAAAGAGGGGCTGCCAACGTTTCACTTAAGGTAAACAGACTTTCTACTTCTAATGCTTTCATGTTGCTTCTCCTTTCGCTTTGGCTTTAGACGCCCTTGCTTTTCCCGCCTTTCCCTCCAAAGCCCTGCCGTTATTTTTATAAAATTTAGCCGATGCGTCAAAATATGGACGCAGGGCGTTCTGATAATTGGCTCCCAGCACCGCCTGGGTCTTATCCCGGATGAATTTCTCCAGCTTCTGCATGTAAAACTCTTCGGTGATGCTGCCCTCTGCCATCAGAGTCAGTCCCTTTTCCCAGCTGGCCGTCAACTCCGGGTTTAAAAGACTGTAGATAGATGCCCGCACCACATCGTAGATCATTTCTCCCAGCAGGGTGGGCGTAATCACCTGGGTCTTTTTATTTAAGGCCATGTATTGGATGTGGATGAGTTTCTTCAAGATCTCCGCCCGGGTGGCGCTGGTTTCGATGCCGCTTCCCTTGATCTGGGCCCGCAGGTCCTCGTCCTCGATGAGCTGGCCTGCATTTTCCATAGCCAAAATGATGGAACCGGAATTGTAGCGCTTGGGCGGAGAGGTCTCGCCCTCCTTCAGCATAAAGCCCTGCACCTCCACGGCGTCTCCCTTTTCAGCTTCTTCAAAAGCTCTAAAAGCTCTCCGTCGCAGCGGATCTCCTCCGTCTCCTCCTCACTCTTTCCGGCCTTTTTCCGTTCGGCCCCGGAGGAGCTGATCTTCAAATATCCTTCCGAAAGCAGCACCTTAAAGCTGGTAAAAAATTTCTCTCCCTGCAGCAAGGTGACCAGCTGTACCTTCTGGTATTCTGCCGGAGGATAGAAGATGCTTAAAAATCGCCGGGCAATGAGCGCGTAGACCTGCTGGGCCACATAGGACACGCTGCGCAGCGCCCCAAGACCCTGGCCCGTGGGAATGATGGCATAGTGATCGGTGATCTGCTTGTCGTTCACATAGCGGCTTTTGGCAATGGTTTTATAGGCCGTCCCCTCCAGCACCTCCGCTGCAAAGCCTCCCACCTCCGGAGCATTACGAAGCCCCGCTATATTCTTATATATCTCCTTTGCCACCGCCGTAGACAGTACCCGGGCATCCGTTCTGGGATAGGTCACCAGCTTCTTCTCATACAGCTCCTGAACGATGCGCAGGGTTTCATCGGGACTGATCTTAAAGAGCTTGGAGCACTCGTTCTGAAGCTCTGCCAGATTGAACAAAAGCGGCGGATTCTTCTTCTCCCTTTTTCGCTCCACAGAAAAAATCTCCGCCCGAAGAGGACGTTCCTGTGAAAGCCGGGCCATCAGCGCCTCCGCGTCTTCCTTCTTTAAAAAACCATTTTCCTTGTAAAGCTTCGGCGACTGGAAATAAGCGGAGCCTTCCACCGCCCGCCACTCTCCCTCGTAGCTCTTCCCCTGCAAAAGAAAGCTCCCCAGAACCCGGTAAAAAGGCGTTTTCACAAACTCCCGGATTTCCCGCTCCCGCTTCACCACCATACCCAGTACGCAGGTCATGACCCGGCCCACGGAAATGACCGTGTAATTGGTCCGCAGGTAATTGGAAATGGTATTTCCGTATTTTAGAGTCAGCAAACGGGAAAAATTAATTCCCATCAGATAATCCTCCTTCGCCCGCAGATA
>CAUWNO010000133.1:0-6108 GCA_963559965.1 uncultured Lachnospiraceae bacterium
ACCATCAAAATCAGATATACCGGCTCTCCCCAGGCATAAAAGAAGAGGCTTGCCGCAAGCAAAATAAAATTACGCAGCCTGACCGGAGCCGGATAATAAGCCGCCAGTACAAGCGGAAGAAATGTAAAAATAAAAAGAATACTGCTGAAAACCACGTCTTTATCCTTTCTGTCTGCCCGCCCCCAAAGGAGCTTTCTTTTCGTATTCTCCAGTGCCTCAGCCGCCAGAATGCTGCGGATACAGACTTTTCAGAAAATCCTGCTTTACTTTTTCCGCATGATCCGACACTGAAAAAAGAAGATAGGGATATTCCGCGCACACTGCCGCACTGTCAATCATCTTCACCTGCTCCGGAGCGTAGCCTGCAAAATTGTCATGCTGCACGTCCGCACGCTTCCCGGCGGCTTCCTTTATCTGCGCAAGCTGCTCCTGCGAAGTACACTCCACAAGAAGGAGCTCCTCCACAGCCATATTGTCTGAAGCTGTCCACAGCGTCCAGCTTTTCAGTTCTCCGCTGTTCAGTCCGTAAAGACGGCGCAGAAGCTGAGCGTCCGCCTGCTTCAGTTCTTCCGTTCCCATGGACGCTTCCACGCTTTTTTTCACCTCTTCAAAGGACGTCTGGCTCTGCGCTCCGCCTGCTATTTTCCACAACATCACTGCCAGCACAGCAAGAAGCAGAAGCTTCGCTGTATTCAGTAAAAAGTCTTTCATAGCCCTGCCGCCTCCTCCATTCGTTCCAGCCAGGGGAGATAAGGCGTCGATTTCAAATGAATCGAATCCTTCTGATACCAGTCCTCATGCCCTTCAAGAAGATCGCCATTATCAAGAAAGGAAATCTCCCATTTTTCGCACAGCTCTTTTAATGCCGCGTTGAATTCACCGACTTTTCCCAGAACGGCCTTTTTCTCCACAGCCGCCGGAAGAATCGGCATAATCGCGTTGACGTATATCGGAAGATCCGGCTCTCTTTCTCTTATCTCCTGCAGCCGCTTCTCATATTCCGCTGCAAAGCGCGCACTGTCTCCCCAGCAGTATTCCATATCGTTAAGTCCGACAGACAGAAAAAGCTGTGTCGGAGAAAGCTCCAGCGCCTTATCGATATATTCTCCCATCGTATCGGAGCGCATTCCCTTATGCGCAACAATCCGCGACGGATCAAGAATCTGATAATCAATAAATCCTTCCGCCACCGAGTCTCCTACAAGAACAGCCTGTCCGAATCGCTGACGGGGACTGAGCGTCTCTTCGCTTCCTGCCGCCTGCTCCTCCTCTTCCTGCTCCGCCCGTTCTGCCTCATCTCTCGCCAGGAGCTTCGCCTCGACCGCCTCGATATCCTGATTTTTCTGCGCGTCTATCCATTCCAGAACCGGATACTCCTCTGCCGATCTGTTTTTCAGATTTTCTATATATAAAATGCATCCCGCAGCCACTGCCGCTATCGCCAGAACATACCAGATGCCCGTTCCTCTTCGCCTCATTTTCTGCTGCCTCCATGCCCTTTCCTGTATTACTTTTATTTGACGCACAGATCCCTGATTTAGTTTCACTTTTTTAAGTATACCATAATTATTTTCTGCGTGTATACTACCTGCATGAACTTTCCCTTTATACTTTTTTTATAAAGTTTATAAAAATTTTGTTAGCACTCATCTTTAAAGAGTGCTAATTTCTATTGACTTTTCATTCTGCCTGGATTACAATGATCGGCAGAGTGAATCATATCGAATTATATCAAAGGAGTGAACAAACATGGCAGCTACACATGGAAGTCTTTCCATTAACAGCGAAAATATTTTCCCCATTATTAAAAAATGGCTGTATTCCGATCACGATATCTTTTTCCGCGAGCTTGTTTCCAACGGATGCGACGCTATCACCAAACTGAAAAAGCTTTCTCTGATCGGAGAATACACTTATCCGGAAAAACATAAGGACAGCATCCGCGTCATTGTAAATCCGGAAGAAAAGACATTGAAATTTATCGATACCGGTCTGGGTATGACAGAAGACGAGGTAGAGGAATACATCAATCAAATCGCCTTCTCAGGAGCCGCTGATTTCCTGGAAAAGTACAAGGACAAGACAAACGACGATCAGATCATCGGTCACTTTGGTCTTGGATTTTATTCTGCCTTTATGGTTGCCGACGAAGTGCATATTGATACGCTTTCCTATAAAGAAGGCGCAAAAGCTGTGCATTGGGAATGCGACGGCGGCACAGAATACGATATGTCCGAGGGAAGCCGCACGGAGATCGGTACAGAGATCACTCTGTTCCTGAATGAAGACAGCCTTGAATTTGCCAACGAATACCGCGCACGCGAAGTCATCAGCAAGTACTGCTCCTTCATGCCTGTGGAAATCTTCCTGGAAAAAGCAAATGCTGAGCAGGAGTATGAAACCATCGACGAGGCGGAGCTGAAAGAAGACGACGTTATCGCAGAGCGCATTCACGAAGAGGCGAAAACGGAGGAAGTCGAAAACGAGGACGGCACAAAGGAAATAAAGGAAATTTCTCCTGCAAGAAACCGTGTCAAGATTCATAAGCGTCCCGTTTCCTTAAGCGATACGTCTCCGCTTTGGACAAAGCATCCCAACGAATGCAGCGACGAAGAATACAAAGCCTTTTACCGCAAGGTTTTCATGGATTACAAAGAGCCTCTGTTCTGGATTCATCTGAACATGGACTATCCGTTCAATCTGAAGGGAATCCTGTATTTCCCGAAGATTAACACAGAGTACGACTCCATCGAGGGAACCATCAAGCTTTACAATAATCAGGTCTTTATCGCCGACAATATCAAAGAGGTCATTCCTGAATTCCTGATGCTGTTAAAGGGCGTTATCGACTGCCCCGATCTGCCGCTGAACGTTTCAAGAAGCGCTCTCCAGAACGACGGCTTTGTAAAGAAGATCTCCGACTACATTTCCAAAAAGGTTGCCGACAAGCTGGCAGGTATGTGCAAGACAGACCGCGAGAGCTATGAGAAATATTGGGACGATATCAGCCCCTTTATCAAATTCGGCTGCCTGAAGGACGATAAGTTCTGCGATAAGATGACAGACTACCTTCTCTTTAAGGATCTGGATGGAAAATACCTGACACTCAAGGATCTTGCTCCGGAAGAGGAAGAATCCGACGTCGACGTAGTCGAAAATCCGGACGAGACCGAGGCAGACAGCGACGCTGAAGAAAAAGAACCCGAAAAGACAACTGTCTTCTATGTAACAGACGAAATCCAGCAGAGCCAGTATATCAATATGTTCCGGGAAGAGGGAAAGAATGCCGTCATCCTGAAGCACAATATTGACGCTCCGTTTATCTCTCATCTTGAAATGAGAAATGAGCATCTGAAATTCCAGCGTATCGACGCAGATCTGACAGAAGATTTCGTAGAAACTGCCGATGAGAACGAGCTGAAGGAAACGGCAGACTCTCTGACCGAGATCTTCCGCAAAGCCCTGAACAACGACAAGCTCGACGTAAAGGTGGAGAAAATCAAGAACGAGAATATCTCCTCTATGGTGACGCTCTCCGAGGAAAGCCGCAGAATGCAGGATATGATGAAAATGTACAGCATGAACGGTCTTGACCCGAATATGTTCGGCGGCGGAGAAACTCTTGTTCTCAACGCCAACAACAAGCTGGTTCAGTACATCCTGAACCACCGCGATTCCGAGCATGTAAATCTCTTCTGCGAGCAGCTCTATGATCTGGCTCTCATCAGCCACAAGCCGCTGGCTCCGGAAGCCATGACAAAGTTTATCGCCAGAAGCAACGAGATTATGATGCTTCTCGCAAAATAAGACAGAACTAAAAACATAGCTGACAAAAAATAAACTCTGTTCCCTGTCAGGGACAGAAAAAGGGCGCTGATTCATCTTCCTGTATCAGCGCCCTTTTTCTGACTTCCAAACGGGTTTCGTCCGTCTATCCTTCTTTATCTTTCTTTATCTTATTCTATCCTGTTTTCTCTCCCCTTACAGCTTTGACAGCTTCTCGTAAAGAGGAAGCATGCAGGTATACGCCTCGTCAAATACCGGCTTCAGCTTCTTATATACAGCCTGGGTATCGGGATTCGGCTCTACCTCCTTTTCAAACTTCAGGAAGCGCTTGATTTCATGGAAATCTTCAAAAATTCCGACTCCGACTCCCGCGATAACCGCTGCTCCAATCGCCGTCGCAGACTCCACGCAGTCCGGCATATGGAAACGCACGTCAAGCACATCTGAGAGTATCTGCGCCACAATCTCGCCTTTGGCTCCGCCTCCTGTCAGATTCATCGTCTCTATCTTTGCCTGCTTTCTGTACGCCTGAAGAATCAGCTCCATATTCATGGCAATTCCTTCAATGACAGCGCGCACATAGTCCTTCTTCTCATGCTCCGGCTTGATTCCGAGGAAAGCGGCGCTTGTATCGGGATTCCATCTGGGACTGCGCTCGCCAAGCAAATACGGCAGAAAGATAAGATTTTCTGCTCCCGCCGGGGATTTTTCAATCATACGGTTCAGCTCCTCGTAGGGAGCGCCGTCGCAGAGTGCTCTTCGGATATAAGAATAAGAGCTTCCTGCCGCCTGCATCGTCCCGCAGGGCATGTATTTGCCCGGTATGACATGCGCAAAGCAGAAAACAGTCTGATCCTCGTCAATAAAAGGCTCCGTCGTCGTTCCGCCTATCCACGCGGAGGTTCCGAAGGTAAGATAGAACTCTCCGTCACCGATACAGGCAGCTCCTACAGCCGATACGGGACCGTCTCCGCCTCCCATGACAACGGGTGTGCCTGCCGGAAGACCAATCTCTCCTGCTACCCGATCCTCTATATATCCCGCAATATCCGTAGACTTCTTCAGCTTAGGCAGCTTGTCTTTGTCAATTCCAGCCGCCTTCAGAATCTCGTCCGACCATTCCAGCTTTCTCAAATCAAGAGCCTGCGTTCCCGACGCATCTGAATAATCTGTCACAAATTTTCCAGTAGCCCTCTGAATAATATAATCCTTTGCCTGAAGCATCTTATAAGTCTTCTCATAGACCTCCGGTTCATGCTTCTTAAGCCACATCAGCTTCTCGATGCTGTAGCTTGCGCTGACTCTGTGACCCGTAATCCGGTAAATCCTGTCTGCGCCCAGCTCCTTTTCCAGATGCTTTGCTTCCTTAACCGCTCTCTGATCCGCCCAGATCATGGAATTGCGCAGCGGAACTCCGTTTTTATCTACAGGAAGACAGCCCTGCATCTGTGCGCTGAAAGACATCGCTGCCACCCTGTGCGGATCTTCTCCCTCCAAAACTGCCTTCGTTGCCTCACAGACGGCGTCCCACCAGTTCTCCGGATCCTGCTCCGCGTAATTTCCGTTAAAAAAATTCACATCATAAGACGCCGTATAGCTTCTTACAAGTTCTCCGCCTGCTGTAAACAGCGTAGCCTTATCCCCCGATGTACCTAAATCATGCGCTATCAAAAACTGCTCCATTTTTGCCTCCTTCTCCTGTCTTACCCCTTATTCCGGGCTGTGCCCGTATCTTTTGTCTTCTATTATACTACTGAGCTGCCTTCCTTTACAAGAGTGATCCTTTCCCGACCCCTCCTGCCTTCATTATCTCCTTCTAAGCCCTGTCAGGCTCCCATTATATTTTATAATGAAAAACAACAGGCAGCATACGCCAAGACCAATCATGGCGGCTCCTGCATAATATCCCAGTTCCGATCCAGAGATTAAATTCAATACAGGCATTACAAAAACCCCGGCTCCCGTAAGAAACGTACCTCCGCCAATCCGCTTTGCAAAAATTTTCCTGTCTTCCGGCTTAAGATTCGTGTAATGATACCAGTGTAAAAGCGCAAGATTCCCTTTTCTTCCTATTTGATAAGACATAAAAATCAGAAAAGCTCCCAAGACCAGTTCAACAATCATTTCTTCTGCTTCCATAGCATACCCTCCGACTGAAATTAACTCCGCTTTGCAAAAATGACTCTTCTTTCTATAATTATATTACATGATTCCATCCGGATTTTCCAGCGCTAAAAAACGTCCCTTGGACGTTTTTGTCGCATGCTTGGAAATCGAGTAGGAGGGAAATCAAGTAGATTTCCCGACCTCTCACACCACCGT
>CAUWNO010000134.1:0-6070 GCA_963559965.1 uncultured Lachnospiraceae bacterium
CTCCCGGATAATCCGAGGGTGCTTTCTGTGTATATGGAGATTATGGCAGAGAAGACATTTGAAGAGAGAAAGAAAATTTTATATGAGTTTATCAACGACCCGCATTATATGCCGATGAAGCAGAAGGAGCTTGCCATACTTCTCCAGGTGGCAAAGGAGGACAGAGAAGAGCTTTCCAGAGCTCTCGAGGAGCTTCTTGGCGAGGGAAAGATTTCTTTATCCAAACGCGGACGGTATGCAAAGGCGCAGATTACAAAGGTAACGGGCGTATTTACAAGCCATGCAAAGGGCTTTGGCTTTGTTTCAGCGGAAGGACAGGAACAGGATATTTTTATCGGCGAGAACGATACGGGCGATGCCTTTTTGGGTGATACGGTAGAGGTTGTCTTAAAAGGGCGCGGAGGCAGGAGACCGGAAGGCGTAATCACAAAGGTGCTTTCACACGGAGTAAAAGAGGTGATAGGAACTTTTGAGAAGAGTAAGAGCTTCGGTTTTGTGGTTCCGGATAATCAGCGCATCAACCGCGATATTTTTATTCCGCTTGAGCGGACACGGGGAGCGGTGACAGGGCAGAAGGTTGCCGCGGAGATCACGGATTACGGAAGAGGAAGAAGAAATCCCGAAGGACGCATCACAAAGATTATCGGGGAGGCAAGCGATCCCCAGACAGAGGTGCTGTCTGTCGTCCTGGCTTATGGAATCCCGACAGAATTTCCGGAAAAGGTGCTGAATCAGGCGGAACGGGTGGCGAAAGAGGTTTCTGCGGCAGATCGGGAAGGACGTCTTGATCTCCGGGGAGAGGTCTGCGTCACGATAGACGGAGAGGACGCAAAGGATTTGGACGACG
Source organism: uncultured Lachnospiraceae bacterium (assembly GCA_963559965.1). Classification (GTDB taxonomy): domain Bacteria; phylum Bacillota; class Clostridia; order Lachnospirales; family Lachnospiraceae; genus Laedolimicola. Next base: position 848 of record CAUWNO010000134.1, read on the forward strand.
CAGTTTCCCTCAGAAAAGAAGGGGAGAACTATGTGCTCGGCGTCCATATCGCAGATGTGGCAAATTATGTTCAGGAGAACAGCGCCCTCGATCGGGAGGCACTGGAACGCGGAACGAGCGTTTATCTGTCCGACCGCGTCATTCCCATGCTTCCCCGGGCGCTTTCCAACGGAATCTGTTCCCTGAATGAAGGGGAAGACCGCCTTGCCTTAAGCTGCATGATGACGATTGATGAAAAGGGAAGAATTACAGGTCATACGCTGGCAGAGACGGTGATTTGTGTAAACAGGCGTCTCAGCTATACGGGAGTGCAGAAGATACTGGATGGAGATCCGGAGGAGTGCGAAGCATACAGAGAACTCGTTCCGATGCTGAAGGAAATGGCTTCTGTCTCGGCTCTCCTTCGTAGGAGAAGAAGAAAACGCGGTTCCATAGACTTTGATTTTCCGGAGACGAAGGTGATTCTTGACGAAAAAGGGTATCCGACAGATATCAGACCCTATGAGAGAAATGAAGCTACGCGTCTTATCGAGGATTTTATGCTGGCAGCCAACGAGACTGTGGCAGAGGATTATTACTGGCAGGCGCAGCCCTTTGTATACCGGATTCATGAAAAGCCCGATGCAGAACGGATGCAGAAGCTCGGTGTGTTTATCCGAAACTTCGGCTATTCTCTGCGCTCGTCCGGAGACGAGGTGCATCCGGGAGAAATTCAGAAGCTCCTTGACAGAATAGCAGGAACGCCGGAGGAGGCGATGCTCAGCCGCCTTACGCTCCGCTCGATGAAGCAGGCGAAGTATTCCACGGACTGTACCGGGCATTTTGGACTGGCGGCTTCGTACTACTGCCATTTTACTTCCCCGATTCGGCGTTATCCGGATTTGCAGATTCACAGAATTATTAAAGAGAATTTAAGAGGACGGCTGTCGGCGGAGAGAATCTTGCATTATGAAACGATTCTTCCGGAGGCGGCAAAGCATTCCAGCGAGATGGAACGAAGAGCGGCAGAGGCAGAACGGGAGTCGGTAAAGCTTAAAAAAGTAGAATATATGGAAGGGCACAGAGGCGAAGAGTATGACGGCGTTATTTCCGGCGTGAGCACCTACGGCTTTTATGTGGAGCTGGAAAATACGGTCGAAGGTCTTGTGCATGTGAATTCTCTTAAGGGAGACTTTTACGAATATGATGAAAAATCCGGCGAGCTTCGTTCCGCACGGACGGGAACTTCCTACCGCCTCGGCGAGAAGGTCCGCATCCGTGTGAAGGGGACGGACAGGCTGTGCCGCACGATAGACTTTGAGTTTGTACAGGAGGAAAAGAAACAATGGGGAAGGATGCAGTAAAGCTGATTGCCAATAATAAAAAGGCGTACCATGACTATTTTATCGACGAGACGTACGAGGCGGGCATATCTCTTGCCGGTACGGAGGTAAAGTCGATCCGTATGGGAAAATGCAGCGTAAAGGAAGCCTTTGTCAAGGTGGAAAAGGACGAGGTCTACATTTACGGAATGCATATCAGCCCGTATGAGAAAGGAAACATTTTCAATAAAGACCCCCTCCGTCCGAGAAAGCTTCTTCTGCACCGGTATGAGATCAGAAAGCTTGCCGGGAAAATGGCGGAGAAGGGATATACGATGGTTCCGCTTAAGGTCTATCTGAAAGGAAGTCTTGTAAAGGTTGAGATAGGGCTTGCCAGAGGTAAGAAGCTCTATGATAAACGGCAGGATATCGCGAAGAAAGATCAGAGGCGCGAGGCTGAAAAAGAGTTTAAGGTGAAAAATCTGTATTAGTACGATATCAGAAGTATTAGATATAGAAGTATTAGAATAAAAGCATTACAACATTACAATAAGATGGATTTTGGGCGCAGTTCCGGAAAGTTGAAAGACGAGCCGGTTCTGCGCTTTTTGAATGTTACAAAATGTTATATAAATAACATAATAATGTTAAATAGGTGATATAAATTGTTAAAAATATTGAAAAACAGCTTGATTTCCTGGGAAAATGTATTAAAATAGAAAGAGAGTGTTCCAAAAGGAGCGCAGAGGCGTCGGAAGAGACCCTGTGCCTGCGGACAACGAAGCTGTACATATTAAGGAGAGAAAAGCATGATTATCACACAGAAAAAGCCCATCGAAGAATTGATGGCGATGCTTGGCGACGCGCAGAAGATCGCGATCCTGGGCTGCGGAAGCTGTGCTACAGCCTGCGCGACAGGAGGAGAAAAAGAGGTAGGGGAACTGAAGGCGTACCTGGAATCCCAGGGTAAGACCGTAGTAGCGACAGGAATGGCGGATTACTGCTGTATGAATATGGGTGTGAAGACGGCGATGAAGAAGCTGAACGCAGCCGGACCGGACGCAGTTGTCTGTATGTCCTGCGGAGACGGCGTACAGGTTGCTGCAAATCACAGCCCCGCTCCCGTCTATCCGTCCAACAACACGATGTTCTTAGGAGAGGCAGTGCGCTTTGGTCTTTTTGAGGAAGCCTGCCATCTGTGCGGCGACTGCGTTCTGGGAACGACAGGCGGCATCTGCCCGATTTCACGCTGTGCAAAATCTCTGGTAAATGGTCCCTGCGGAGGACAGAAGAATGGAAAATGCGAGGTCAATCCGGAGAACGACTGCGCATGGATTCTGATTTATAAGAGGCTGGAAGCCCTTGGCAGACTGGATAAGCTGACGCAGAGAAGACCGGATAAGGGCTATGAGAAGGTAGCATATCCGAGAACAATTAATATCAGGGGGAACAAGTAATGGGTATGTTGGAAAAAGCGCTGGAAGGCGGAAAATTTGGTGTAACCGTTGAGATGGCTCCTCCGAAGGGATATGATTTTACAGAGCAGATGGAGGCGGCTGAGCTTTTAAAGGGAAAGGTGCATGGCGTCAATGTAACGGATATGCAGTCGGCATGTCTGAAGGCATCTTCTCTGGGACTGTGCATTAAGCTGAAGGAAGCGGGACTGGAACCGATTATTCAGGTGACGGGACGCGACAGAAGCCGTATGGGTATTATGGGCGATATGCTTTCCGCAGCAGCTTTCGGTATCGACACGATGCTTGCTCTGACAGGCGATCATCCGACGGTGGGAGACTGCAGCCAGTCTAAGCCGGTTTACGATCTGGATTCTGTGGGAATCCTTCATATGCTTACTTTTATGGAAGCAACGGGAAAGGACTGCGGCGGAAATGAGCTGGAGGGTGGCGCACCTTCATTCTACAAAGGAGCAGCAGTGACGCCTGTGTACGATCCGATCTTCCTGCAGATCAACAAGCTTCGTCAGAAGGTGGATGCAGGAGCGCAGTATATCCAGACTCAGGGAATTTTCGATCTGGAAAGCTTCAAGCGTTTTATGGATGAGGTAGATAAGGCGAATATCAAGACGCATATTATGGCGGGAATCATTCCTCTGAAGGCTGCCGGAATGGCAAAATATATGAATGAGAACGTTCCGGGAATCGCAGTTCCTCAGGATATGATTGACAGGCTCGCAGCTGCCGCGGCAGAAGGAAAAGCAAAGGGAATCAAGGGACTTCCGACACAGCTTGGTATTGAGATGGCGGCAGAGATGATTGCCAAGATTAAGGACGAGGGTCTTTGCGACGGCGTACATATTATGGCCATCGGAGCAGAGAAGAACGTGCCGAAGATTCTTGAAAAGGCAGGAATCACCATCGATTAAAGAAAATTTAAGAGTTTTTTATATTTTATCAGAAAAAGAATTATGGTATAATAACGGAAATCTTATTTTAGCGCAGGTATTGTGATGAAGCAATATGGGGGACGGCTGTATGCTGTTTTGAGAGATAACAAAAATAAGAATATTCCGGTTGTTGAAGGAGCTGTGTCTGTCGGAGGATGCAGTTTCTTCGACACAGCTTTTCATGCCTTGCGTCAGCCTGTCTTAAAGACAGTGCGGCGCAGGGCTTTTTTATTTTTTGAAAGGAGTGAAAGCGTATGAGTTTGAAATATACCTGTCCTGTCTGCGGAACGCCTCTGGGCTACGAAGGTCTTTGCTGGAAGTGTAAGTCGGAAAAAGAACGGAGGGAAGTTCTGAACTGGACTGAGGAAGAGGTAGAAGAGAAACAAAAGAGGCTGATTCAAAATGTCCGTCGGCTGGAAGAATATGAAGATCCGGAGTCCACGGATTTCTGGAATCTTTTGGGCTATCGGGACGCCGTTACGCCTGAGATCCAGAGGGCGGCTCTGGAAGCAAAGGTCTACTATCCCAGCGAGCTTTATTACAAAGCTCCGAAGGATGTGGGGGAGGGGCTTATTTCAGCACTGCTGTCCGCGGAAGATCCAGGCGAAGCTTCCAACCTGATGTGCTGTCTTGCTATGCAGGGAGATGACAGGGTGCTGGAAACGCTGCTGGATCTGGAGAATCATCCCCGTCCCTGGCGGAAGAAACTCTATGTAAATCCTTCTGTTTATGCCATGTGCGGCGGCTGGACCTTTGATAAGGAGGGAAATCGGCAAAAGCTTGGCTTTGACACCTGTTATTCTATGGTCAGGGGAGAAGACACAGAAGCATCTCCTGTCCGCATCGGAAGGGCGCGGGAGGATACCTGTCCCCACTGCGGCTGCCGGATGGTGGATATGCTGGTGTTGGACGGCAGGGATGAACGGCTGAAATTTCTGGAGCTGGACGGCATATTGACTGCCGCCTGCTGTCCCAACTGTGTGGGATTCCTGGAAGAACCTGCCTTTAATCGCTTTACTCTGGACGGCGGAACGGAGATCTTTCCGTCGGAGCTTTTTGACGGGTCGGAAGAGATGGACTGTTATGTACGGGCTGAGGACTATAAGGCTCTTACTGAAAATTCCTTTGTACTGGGAAAGACTCCAGTTCCTCTGTTTTACGGCGCTGGATGTACGGATGTGAACACAGTGGGCGGCTTTGCCAACTGGGTACAGGACTGGGAATATACTTCCTGTCCCCATTGCGGCAAGCCTATGAAATATCTGGCTCAGATTCAGTGGGATACGGTGTATGACTGTGCAGAAGGAACGCTTTATATCGAGTTCTGTCCGAACTGTCATATCGTATCTATGCAGCATCAGCAGACCTGAGAGGAGTTTGAAGTTTGAAAATGGACAGCGAACAGATCACAGCATTTTTGCAGGAACATTGGTATATTGTCTCGGTACTGATTGGCGCAGTGGTTTTGATTGGAGCGATCCGCAACTGGAACTGGCTCTGCGACCCCACTGGTACGCG
>CAUWNO010000135.1:0-5998 GCA_963559965.1 uncultured Lachnospiraceae bacterium
CGGTGATCTCCTCGTCGATGCTGCCGCACATATCCATGTAGCGCGTCCACATGGCAGGCGTGGAATCATAGGGCGGCGTCGCAGTCAGCGCCACAGTAAAAATTTGCGGGAAAGCGGATTTGAACTGTTCCAGAGCCTTCCACCATTCGCTCCGCAGATGATGGCATTCGTCAAGGCAGAGGGTGGAAAGCTTCTGCTCCTGAAACTTTTTTACCAGGTCAAAATCCGAATAGTCCACCGTTTCGGAGGTGTGCAGCTCGTCGTCCTCCTCGATCACGCCGCTGATACGGTTCATGGCGCTATGAAGCGCCTGATAGGTGGCGATGGTAATGACGCCGGGATTTTTTAGGTCCTGCGAAAGGAGCGGCAGGGAGCTGCCGGAGGCAGAAAGCGGATCGGGTGCGGCAGAAGCAGAAAGCGGATCAGAAGACTCCAAAATGCCATTGTCCTGCGGCAGAAAGGATTCCTGAATCCGTTCCGCCCATTGTTCCCGAATCGTGATCGTCGGCGCAAGGATAAGCGCGACGCTGTCCAGACGACGCACCAGCTCGATGCCAAGCGTTGTTTTGCCGGAGCCGGGCGCGGCAACCACATGGATCTTCCTGTCATCGCTGTATTTGTCAAAGCGGTCCAGAACGCGCTGCTGATACGTCCGCCAGGTTCCATGAAAATGAAGTAACTCCTGTAGCATGAAAGCCCCTCTCTTTCGTATTCAATATTTCCTTAAACTATATCATAAAGTTATATCAAACAAAAGAGGCTGCCGTAAAATCATAAAAATGATAAAACAGCAGCCTCCTCAGCTTCTTATTCTCAGCTATGCATTTTTTTAATAACCTTCAGCCTTGTAAACTCTTCTCTTTCCTTTTCCTCCAGAGCGTTGGCAATATTTTTTGTCAGCATCTCGTAACGGGGAATCGTAATATTTTTCAGAGCGTTGGCACGCTTCTGCGCTTTTTTGATATTAGATGCAAGCTGGTAGGCTGAGTTTTCTACCATAGCCAGCTTTACCGTCAGATCCTTTACCTTCTCAAAGGAAACTCTTGCGATATCCAATGATTCCCTTGTGCTGTAGAAAGCGTAGGCAGGTGTTCTTGTAGCTGCGTCGTAGCGGACGAGAGGAATCTCCGTACCCATAATGCTTCGAAGCTTTACCTCCACGCTGTCTTCCACAGGGACGTTTCTCGCCACATCCTGCACCGCGTTAATGCCCATCTCCATATTGGCTCTCTGCAAAGCCGCATAGGCTGCCGTAAAGGTCGTTCTGATCTCTGCCTGAATATCCTTCGCCTGATCTACAAGACCCATAAGCTCGCGGATCAGAATATTTCTTTTCTTATCCATCAGCTCATAGCCCTGTCTTGCCAGAGTCAGAGAGTTTTTTGCCGCTATGAGATTTCCTTTTGTAGGAACTGCACTGTTATCCATGCAAATACCTCCGTTTCCAAATCTGCGCCGCGGACCTTACTCTGCCTTTGTCTGCTGCGGTCTGTAATATTTATCGAGAACCTTGGTATCGATTCTGTCAAGCTCCTCGCGCGGAAGCATTCCAAGAAGCTCCCAGCCGATATTCAGCGTCTCCCCAATCGTCCTGTTCTCCTGGGGTCCCTGACCGACAAAGCGGGACTCGAACGCTTTTCCGAACGCAAGATATTTCTTGTCAATCGGGGAAAGCTCGTCCTCTCCGATAACGGAAGCCAGCGCTCTGGCGTCCCCCACCTTCGCATAGGAGGAGAAGAGCTGATTTGCCAGATCCTGATGATCCTCCCGCGTGTAGCCCTTTCCGATACCGTCCTTCATCAGACGGGAAAGAGAAGGAAGAACGCTGATGGGCGGATAAATGCCCTGTCCGTGAAGCTCCCTGTTCAGTACGATCTGCCCCTCTGTAATATAGCCGGTCAGGTCGGGAATGGGATGAGTGATATCGTCGTTCGGCATCGTCAGAATCGGAATCTGCGTCACAGAACCGTTCACACCGTCCACAATGCCCGCGCGCTCATATATCGTAGCCAGCTCACTGTAAAGATAACCCGGATAGCCCTTTCTCGACGGGATTTCTCCCTTCGAGGAGGACACCTCACGCATCGCCTCTGCAAAGGAGGTCATATCTGTGAGAATTACAAGAATGTGCATATTGCACTCAAAGGCAAGATACTCGGCTGCCGTCAGCGCCACCTTCGGCGTAATAAGACGCTCTACCACCGGATCATTTGCCAGATTCAGAAACATCGTCACATGCTCGGACGCGCCGCTCTCGTCAAAGGTTCTGCGGAAAAAGTCTGCCACATCGTGCTTCACGCCCATAGCGGCAAACACAATACCAAACTGCTCATCGGAATCCTCGCCCAGAGAAGCCTGCTTTACAAGCTGCGCGGCAAGCTGATCATGAGGAAGACCGTTTCCCGAAAAAATGGGCAGCTTCTGACCGCGAATCAGTGTTGTCAGTCCGTCAATCGCTGAAAAGCCTGTTCTGATATAATTACGCGGATATTCTCTCTTTACCGGATTCAGCGGCTGCCCGTTTACATCCCTGTGAATGTCCGAAACAATCTCGCCAAGACCGTCTATCGGCTGACCGATTCCGTTAAAAGTACGTCCCAGAATCTCCGGAGACAGGGTAAGCTCCATCGGATGACCGCTCAGACGCGTGTGCGTATTGCGAAGAGACATATTATCTGTATTTCCAAATACCTGGATCACAGCCTTATCCTTGTAGCACTCTATGATGCGTCCAAGCTCCTTTTTCTTTCCGTCAACGGTAATCTCTACAATCTCGTCATAGAAAGCATCCTGCACTCCCTCCAGGGCGACCAGAGGACCATTGATTTCGCTTAAGCCTAAATATTCAATTGCCATTTATACTCCTTTCGTCCCTTACGCGTTCTTCTCAAGAACACGATCGTAGAATTCGTCAATCGCTTTCTTATACTCGTCAAACAGCTCCAGATGATCATTGGGAACGTCATACTTGATGGCGATCACCTTCTCAAAAATATTCTCTGATTTAAGAACGGACATCGGCATTCCCATCGTAATCAGAGCCTTTGACTTATCGTACAGATAGAGTATAGTCTCCATCATCTTCATCTGCTTTTCCATGGGTACGCAGGTGTCGTCCGGATGAAAGGCATTCTGCTGAAGGAAGCCCAGACGCACGACCCTCGATATCTCCAGAACAAGCTTCTGATCATCCGGAAGGACGTCGCCTCCGATCAGCTTTACAATCTCCATCAGGCTGCTTTCCTGATTCAGAATCACCATCAGACGATTTCTGCAGTCCATAAACTCCTTTGCCACATGATCCTTGTACCAGGGCGCAAGATCCGTAATATACTCACTGTAGCTTGACAGCCAGTGAATTGCCGGGAAATGGCGCGCATAAGCCAGAGACTTGTCCAGTCCCCAGAAGCAGCGCACAAAACGCTTGGTATTCTGCGTGACAGGCTCCGAAAAATCGCCTCCCTGAGGTGAAACGGCGCCGATAATCGACACGCTTCCCTCTGTGCCGTTCAGGTTCATCATCATGCCCGCTCTCTCGTAGAAGGCAGACAGGCGGGAAGCCAGATAAGCCGGGAAGCCCTCCTCCGCAGGCATTTCCTCCAGACGTCCTGAAAGCTCCCGAAGAGCCTCCGCCCATCGGGATGTGGAATCCGCCATAATTGCCACGTCGTATCCCATATCCCGGTAGTATTCCGCCAGAGTGACTCCTGTGTAAATACTTGCCTCACGGGCAGCCACCGGCATATTGGATGTATTGGCAATCAGAGCCGTACGCGCCATCAGAGGATTCCCGGATTTCGGGTCCACAAGCTTTGAGAAATCCTCCAGAACCTGCGTCATCTCATTTCCGCGCTCGCCGCAGCCGATGTAAATAATAATATCTGCATCCGACCATTTTGCAATCTGATGCTGCGTCATGGTCTTACCTGTACCAAATCCTCCCGGAACTGCCGCCGTTCCGCCCTTTGCAATCGGAAACAGGGTATCCAGAATACGCTGTCCCGTAATCAGAGGCTTTGTCGCCGGGTAGCGCTTTCTGGCAGGTCTCGGAACACGAATCGGCCATTTCTGAGTCATCGTAAGCTCTTTTTCTGTTCCATCGTCAAGCTGAAGCACCGCAATCGTATCGCAGATGGTATACTGCCCGTCGGGCATTACCTTAAGAATCGTTCCTTCCAGATCCGGAGGAACCATAACCTTGTGTACAATCGCCGAAGTCTCCGGAACCTCGCAGAGAATCGTTCCTCCGCTGACGCGGTCTCCGGCTTTTACCGTCATATGCGCATCCCAGAGCTTCTCTTTATCGAGAGAATCTACAATCGTTCCTCTGGAGATATAAGCGCCTCCCGTCTTTGCAATCTCGGAAAGAGGACGCTCGATTCCGTCAAAAATATTATTGAGAATACCCGGCGCAAGAACAACGGAAATCGCATCTCCCGTAGCCTCCACCGTCTCTCCCGGCGCAAGACCTGTAGTCTCCTCAAATACCTGAATGGTCGTCATATCCTTATTCAGACCAATCACCTCTCCTACAAGCTTCTCCTTGCCGACATATACCATCTCTGCCATTTTAAAGCCGGTATTTCCTTTAAGATAGATAACAGGACCATTAATTCCATAGATAACGCCTGTTCTATTCATGATGTGTTCCTCCTTTTAACCGGAACCGCTCTCTTGCGTCTGCCAGTCTGGTCTCAAACGAATTATCAATCAGAATATTTCTGCCCGGCAGGACTGCTCTGGTTCCTCCGAGGAAGGAATAAGAGCTGACTGTTACCGGCGCTCCGACCTCTGTTTCAATACTGTATTTATTGTGAGCATCTGAGGGATCAATATAGAGAATAACTTCTTCTCCCTTTGCAAAGTCCACTGCATCCCTGAGCTGTTTTATCAGCATCTGGTGGTATTCTCTTGTCTCTGCAAACCGGGCAAGCATATCCTTTACTTCCACGAAAAGCTTGTTTTTCAGCTCTTCCTGCTGTCTGCTCAGGGTTCTCTTAATTTCAATCTGAGCCTCGGAGAACTGCTTGTTATTTTCCCGGACAAGACGCTCTGTCTCGGTCCGGATTTCCAAATCCTCCTGACGCCGCTTCGTCTCCTGATGCTCCCGGAAGATCTTTTCCAGAGCCTCCGTATATTCACGGAGCATGGAATCGCTTTTCTCTCTCGCATCTTCCATGGCATACATGGTAAAATGCTGCAGTTTTTCCTCTGTTGTCATCTGTTCCACCTTCTTTCTTCGTCCTATAGCTTCACGCCGACAGCTTCATTGACATACGAAGTGATAAAATTCTCGCCTCGCGTCGTACCGTGACGGTCCGGAATCTCAATGAGAAGGGGAAGGCTGTGACTCAGTCTTGCCTCATTGATCAGCTCGGGATAATCCTGTCCAAATTTTTCAGTCAGAATCACAACGGCAATCTCTTTATCTGCCATAGCGCGGTTCAATTCTGCCCTGAATTCTTCTTTTTCATGGACAACGGCTCCTTCAATACCTGCGAGACGCATCCCCGTACAGGTATCGATATTGTCGCTTATCATATACATCTTCATATCAATTCCTGCCTTTCAGATCCAAGCTTTACAGTTTACCCAGAATCATGAAGGAAATGATAAGACCATAGAGAGCAATACCCTCTGCCATAGCTACGAAAATCATGGATTTACCAAAAATACTCTGATCCTCGCTGATTGCTCCGAGAGCCGCGCTTGCAGAAGATGCCACGGCAATACCGGAACCGATACCGGACAGGCTTGTGGCAAGCGCAGCCGCAATATATCCAAGACCTGTAGACATTCCTGCCGCTGTCTCAGCTGTTGCCTCGGCAGCCTGCACGTTTCCGCCGAATGCAAGTATCGATGCAAGAACAAGGGTGCCAAAGAAAAAGAAGCAGTTGCAGCCCAGAGATCTCTTATAGCGTCTGCGGTTCTTCTCTCCCAGGAAATATGCTCCAAAGGGAATCACAATACTCAATACGAGAGCTGCAACAAGTAATAC
>CAUWNO010000136.1:0-5982 GCA_963559965.1 uncultured Lachnospiraceae bacterium
TACTACTTTTGTATGTCAGTATCTAACAAATCCTTTAATTACAAACGCTATTTAATGAACGTCTGCATTTTATCCATCAATCATCAATGGCATCCTCCCCTTTCTCTTTCCAACTATATTTATAGTTATATTTTGTAATTATAATGGAGCACTATAGCTCTCCCATGCTCCATTATAATTAAGCTTCTCAATTCCACCATTTTTAATAATGATATCCGAACTCCAGCTCCGCCGTTACATCACCCTGATTTTTCACATAAACATCGTATATGCCATCCTTATCAATTTTAAACGTATGGCTTCCGCTTTCTTTCAAAGAAACATACCGTGTCGATCCATCCTTTATTAATCCGATATCTACCGGACCGGCTCCGGACTTCATTTCTACCCAAAGCGTGATTTGATCGCCCTTTTTTAGGCTCAAATTTGTAGCTACAAATTTTTCTCCTTTTTCCAATACAGGACTGTATCCTGCATATCCTCGGGTTACATCCGCTTCAACCTGAATTACATTTTCATCTTTTTCGATCTGACCTGTTTTTTCATCAGCCGAATCTGAAATCTTTATCTGAGGCTCTTCTTCCACATATGTCATCGTATTTTCATATGTATTTTCTAAGCCTTCCTCCAGTACATTCCCTGCCGCAAATGCAGTGACCGGACAGGACAGTACAAAAACACACGCCAAAATTATGCTTGACCACCTGTTTCTTTTTGGTACACTGTAAAAATGCTTCATAGCTTTTATCCTCCATTCTATTGTATTTTGATTTTCAAACAGGGCGGAGCAGCTCTTTAGCTTTCTCGCACTGCCGTGTTCTATTTCCGAAAAAATTACAGAATAGTATTCCTTTGCGCTCCACCTCGCGTTTTTTCCAATACACAGCTCCATATCGCAGATTTCTTCACTCCAGCAGTCATATTCCCGAAAAATACATTTCACCCACGGACAGAACCAGTACAGGACCGTAATGACAGCGCACAGATTTTTAAAAAGCAAGTCGTGATTGCGAAGGTGCGTAAGCTCATGCTCCATAATAATCTCTTTTGCATAAGGGGTATATTCACGCTGAGGCAAATAGAGCTTTTTCCTGAATATCCCCGATATCATCGGAGAATAAATGCCCGGGCATAGATAGACTTTCGGAAATGATTGATCTCTCCCTCCTTCCTGTTCTGCCAAAATGTAACCCATACCTTCCAGTCTGCGAAGATACCTTTTCTCAAGTACATACTCCCTGAAATTTTTAGCCGCCCCCAGCAGCCAGAGTGCAAAAATTCCGGTCAGCACTGCTGCTATTTGAGTATTCACCCATGGATATCCGTTATATGTAACATTCGTCCCGATTAGCCAGTTTCTGGAGGATATCATGAGCCACCCCAATGGTATGACAAAAAGGAGTATCACAATCTTGAGACAGCCGTACAATACTTTGTACTGCCCCTTCCGTTCCCAGATCCGTTTCAGGCAGCTCCAGATTCCGAATCCTACCCAGCCGCATATTCCGTTCAGCAAAACGATATAGCAAAGCACAGAAAACACAGCGACTCCATACTCAAAAATCAAGTTCATCTATCAGCTCCTTAACCTTTTCAGCCGCTTCCGGCTCCAGACCCTGCTCTTTAAAAAAGGATGCGAGCATAGCCCCGGCATTACGTTTTCCCCAGAATTCAAACATTTCTTTCATCTGGGCATCCTGATATTCCTTTTCCTGAATCAGACAGGTATAATAGCACTCTCTTCCCTTTCTCGTAAATGCAACGTATCCCTTTTCCCTCAGATGACTGAGAAAGGTTCCTACTGTAGTCGGTCTCCATCCCTTGTGAAAACGAACTTCGATATTTTTTTCAATTTCCTGTTTCGTAACGCCGTCGCCCATTTCCCAGATACATCTCATAACAATCAGTTCTGCCTTCGTTAATTCTGTCACATTTCTTTCTCCATTTAACTATGTTTTAAAAACTTTATTTATAGAACTATTTTTATAGTTTTAATGTACATTAGAATCCTGAATTTGTCAATTCCTTTTTCGATCTTAACAAAAATTAGAGGAGGCTTCCCTCCCCTAATCTTCTTCCAGAAATTCCTCCACAAACCGGCTTCTCTCCGCCTTTTTCCCGTAAAGCTTTCTGGTGGAAAAGAGGTAAAGAAGTTCTTTTGCGCGCGTCATCGCCACATAGAAAAGCCGCCTTTCCTCCTCCATATCCTCCTCAAAAACTGCGCGCTTGTGCGGCGTAATTCCCTCGTTGGCGTCTATAATAAAAACGATTCTGTATTCCAGTCCCTTGCTGCTGTGCATTGTCGAAAGGGAGACGGCTTCCTCCTGCGCATCTCTTTCTTTTGCCTGACGCAGAAGCTCTTCTTTCACCTGCGCGATATGCTCCTTCCAGGCGGTAACGGAAGAAAAGCCCTTCGCCAGCTCCTCAAGCTCCCCGAATACTGTAAGAAGCTCCTCCTCGTTTCTTCCCCTGTAAGCGGCATATTCTTTCAGATAATCCTCATAGCCGATGATATGCCGGATATAGTGAAGCGCCCCCGACGGCGACAGCCGTCCCAGAAGCTTCAAGTCTGAGCGGAGCTTCTGGATGCGCTCGCAGACCCAGGGCTTGTCTTCATACCAGCTCTGAAGAACCTCCCACGAAATAATTTCCTCCTCCAGACACTCTCTTCCGATATAGCGCTTCGGGCGGTTCATCACACGCAGAAAATCGTCTCTTGAAAGGCTCCCGCCAGCCAGACGAAGATAGGCAAATACGTCCTGGGAAATCCAGTGATCGTAAAGATTCGGAAGGCTGTCCTTCATCCTGAAAGGAATCCCTTCTGATATCAGCTCTTCCACAAGCTTTCGGGGCTGCGTATTAGTACGGAACAATACGGCGATATCAGACGGAGAGCCTCCTCGTTCCATCCAGATCCGAATCTTCTCCACGATGCAGGCGTACTCTTCCGCCTGATTCTTAAAATGGTGCGTCAGTACGGCAGGTCCTTTTTCTTTTGCCGCGCGAATATCTTTCGGAAAACGGTCTTTGTTGTGGGCAATCACCCGTCCTGCCCCTGATACGATAGCTCCTGTCGAACGGTAATTGGTATCGAGAAGAACCCTTGCCGCTCCAGGATAGTCCTCTTCAAAATGAAGCATAATCTGCGGCTTCGCTCCGCGGAACCGGTAAATAGACTGATCATCGTCCCCTACGATAAAAAGATTATTTTCCGGAGCTGCCAGAAGGCGCACAACGTCATACTGAATCTGATTGATATCCTGAAATTCATCAACCAGAATGTAGCGGAATTTTCTCTGCCATGCCGAAAGAATATCCTTTCTTTCCTTTAAAAGCTCATAACAGTAAACAAGCATATCGTCGAAGTCTATCTTATTGGAGCGCCGCAGCCTGTTATCGTACTCGTTGAAAATCGTACAGAAGCTTTTCGTATCGCAGGATTCCGCCTTATAGCTCTGCAGGTCGATCCTTTCATTTTTCACCCGGCTGATCTCTGCGGCAATCGAGGAAATCAGCTCGGCTTCATCGTCCGGCTCCAGCTTCTGCCGAAAAACCGCATCCTTAAGAAACCTGTATTTTTCCTCTTCCCGAAGAATATTGTCCGCCCGATAGCCGTAGGCAAGCTTCAGGATCTGAAAAAAGACGGCGTGAAAAGTTCCGAAAGAAACTGCCGTATTCTGACTTCCTGTAAGCCTTAAATACCGTTCCTTCATTTCACGCGCCGCCGCTTTTGTAAAAGTAATTACTAAAATTTCACCGGGATTTATATGACAGAACTCTGTCAGATAGCGGACCCGCCAGGTAAGAACCATGGTCTTTCCCGAACCGGGTCCTGCAAGAACAAGCATCGGACCGTCTCTGTGCGTCACTGCCTGACGCTGCACGTCTGATAACTGACTCATGAAATATCCTCATTTTCCGGTATCGAAACGGGAACCGGATTTTCCTTATGATCTCCGAGAAAAAGCTGAAGCCACGCCACATCGAGCCATCTTCCCTGCTTATAACCCACTTTTTCAAAGACTGCGAAGGGTTCAAAGCCAAGAGACTTATGAAAGGCGATACTTTCTTTATTTTCCGCCGTAATCACAGCATAGAGATTCTGAAAACCGCGTTCCTTCAGAATCCCGAACAGGCTCTTATAAAGAAGCTTTCCGGCTCCGCAGCCTCTGCGCTCCCGATCTACATAAATAGAAACCTCTGCGCACCAGTCGTAGGCAGGACGCGTCATATAAGTTCCTGCATAGGCATAGCCAATCACGCGCCCGTCCTCCTCGCAGACAAGATAGGGAAAACGTCTCATAATGCCTCGCATCCTCTCCCTGAACGCGTCGATATCCGGGATTTCATATTCAAAGCTTATGACCGTATCCGTGATATAGGGCGCATAAATCTCAAGAATCCGGGAAGCGTCGTCAAGAGACGCCTCCCGGACAGTCAGAGCGCTCATGCTTCCAGCTTTCCTATCGCTGCACGGATACGCTTTAAGGATTCCTCCTTGCCGAGAACCTCCATCATTTCGGAAGCGCCGCAGGGAGTCATCTGCTTTCCTGACATCGCAATACGAACCGGCCAGAGTACCTGTCCGTTCTTGCAACCCTTCTCTTTCACATAGTCCAGAAGGCAGTTATAGAGAGCGTCGTTGCTGTAATCCTCCTGCTTTTCCAGAACGGGAAGAAGCTCTTTTAATACTTCAAGAGAGGATTCCTCCGTCGTCTTCATTTTCTTATGGCAGTACAGAGTATTCTCGTACTCCGGCACACATTCAAAGCAGTCGATAAGCTCCGCGATATCAGGAAATACCTCGATACGCGTCTTTACCATTTCCGCAAGCTTTCTCGGATCACAGTCTCTTGTAACCGTATTCTGAATATAGGGAAGAGCGATTTCATAAAATTTTTCAAAATCCATCGCCTTAATGTATTCTCCGTTCATCCATTTCAGCTTCGTATAATCGAAGACTGACGGAGCCTTGCTGATATGATGGTAATCAAACACTTTAATCAGCTCATCCAGGCTGTAGATCTCGCGATCCTCCTCCGGACTCCAGCCCAGAAGGGCTACAAAATTGATAATCGCTTCCGGAAGAAATCCCTGCTCCAGCAGATCCTCAAAAGAGGAATGACCGCAGCGCTTGGAAAGCTTCTTATGCTCCTCGTCCGTAATCAGAGGACAGTGCACATACACGGGAACTTCCCAGCCGAACGCCTCGTAAAGACGATTATACTTGGGCGAGGAGGACAGGTATTCATTTCCGCGCACTACATGCGTAATTCCCATCAGATGATCGTCCACTACATTGGCAAAATTGTAGGTCGGATAACCGTCTGACTTAATCAGAATCATATCGTCAAGCTCTGCGTTATCCACAGAAATATCTCCGTAAATATCGTCATGGAAGGTGGTCTGTCCCGTCGTCGGATTATTCTGGCGGATGACATAGGGAACGCCTGCGGCAAGCTTTTCTTCTATCTCTTCCTTTGTCAGATGCAGGCAGTGCTTGTCATAAATAACAATCTCCTTTCCTGCCACCTCTGTTCTCAGAGAATCGAGACGCTCTTTATCACAGAAGCAGTAATAAGCCTCTCCCTTTTCAATCAGCTTCTTCGCATACTCCAGATAAATGCCGGACGCCTGTCTCTCGCTCTGCACATACGGACCCACGCCGCCGTCTTTGTCCGGTCCTTCGTCATGCAGAAGTCCCGCCTTCTCAAGCGTTCTGTAAATAATATCTACCGCGCCTTCCACATAGCGCTCCTGATCCGTATCCTCGATACGAAGCAGAAAATCTCCGCCCTCATGCTTGGCAATCAGATAAGCATAAAGCGCTGTTCTTAAATTTCCCACATGCATTCTTCCTGTGGGACTTGGTGCAAATCTTGTTCTTACTTTATTCATCTTCATTCACTCCCATTAATATTTTCCCGCTGTTTTTTTTCCGACTCTTCCGACGGATACAGGGCGGACGCTTCTGCGTCCGCC
>CAUWNO010000137.1:0-5966 GCA_963559965.1 uncultured Lachnospiraceae bacterium
TGATTTCAAAAAAATATCTAAGACTACAAAAATATTGTTGACAAAATTGGATATAATGTTTAATATATGAATATAGCTTCCTGAAAAAATGATAAAAATGACAAAACATGAAAAAGTGCAAAAAAAGTAAAGGGTTTGTTTTAGAAATAATAAAAACTTTCTAAAACGAAACTTACAAAAAGCAAAATGTTTGGGAAGCGAAAGAAACTAGAATAGTGGGGGCTTACAAAGCAAGGAGGATTTTCGATGGAAACAAAAACTAAGAGGGGATTGCCAAAAGGGGTTGCTGCATTTCTTAATAACTACATTATTATTGTGCCGATTGTAATTCTGGTTATTGCCTGGACGATAGTGGCGCCAAACTTTATGACATACAGTAACTGGATGAATATTTTACGACAGGTATCCATGATTGCGATTCTGGCAGCAGGAATGTTCTTTCCTATGGTTACGGGGTGTATTGACATGGGAATGGCATCTGTGGTTGGTATAACGGGTATCGTATTTGCCAAGATGCTTGTTGATTTCAATATGAATCCGCTTTTGGCAGCTGTGCTTGCTATTCTGCTCGGCGTGCTGTGCGGACTTGTAAATGGAATTCTGGTTACGACGTTTGGAATTCCGGCATTTATTGCCACCTTGGGAATGCAGTTTGTGGGAAGAGGTATGTGTTATGTAATTACGAACTCTTATCCTGTTTCCGGACTTCCGGAATCCATCGGATGGTTTGGACGTGGATTCTTAACGATTGGCGGAAAAGAGCTGATTCCATGGCCGGTAGTATTTATGATTATTGTTTATATTGTGGTTGCATTTGTGACGTCCAAGGTTAAGTTCGGCCGTTATGTATATGCGGTAGGAGGAAATGAGGAAGCTTCTTACTTATCTGGTATTAATGCAAAGGCAATCAGAAGAGCAGTGTTTGTTATCAGCGGCGTTGCAGCCGGAATTGTAGGTGTTATTCTTGTATCCCGTCTGAATTCCGGACAGCCTCAGGGCGGAACTGGATGGGAGTTTAAAGCGGTTATCGCGGCTGTCATGGGAGGTGTTTCTCTTTCAGGTGGAAAAGGAAAACCCATAGGAGTTGCGCTTGGAGCAGTTTTTGTTGGAATTCTGGAAAATGGTATGACGCTGCTGAACGTCAGCTCTTATTATCAGCAGGTTGTACAGGGTATCGTTTTAATTATGGCGATTGCGTTCGACGTTTACAAAAACAAACGTCAGGCTGAATCAAAATAAGGAGGACGCAGAATGGAGAACCAGGAGTACATACTTGATATAAGGAATATTACAAAGACATTCCCGGGAGTAAAGGCTCTGACGGACGTCAGCTTTCAGGTAAAGAAAGGAAGCGTTCATGCCCTTATGGGTGAAAACGGAGCGGGAAAGTCTACATTGATTAAAGTTTTGACGGGCGTATATAAACCGGATGGAGGCTGCTTTTATTTCAAGGGGAAGGAAGCACATGTGACCAAGCCTTTGGAAGCGCAGCAGCTGGGACTTAGTGTTGTACATCAGGAGCTGAAGCTTTCAGAAACTCTTTCTGTAGCAGAAAATATTTTTCTGGGAAGACCTTTTATGACAAAGGCTCATCTTGTTGACTGGAAGAGGCTGAGGAAGGAAGCAAAGAAGCTTCTGGAAAGTCTCGCAATTGAGCTTGATGTTGATATGGAAGTCTCTCGTTTGTCAGTGGCTCAAAAACAGATTGTAGAGATTTGTAAGGCGATGTCGTTTGAGTCGGATCTTCTTATTATGGATGAACCTTCGGCTACTCTGACGGACAGAGAGCTTGACTGTCTGTTTAACATTATTGATATTCTCAAAGCTCGCGGAGTGACAATTATTTACATTTCACACCGTATGGAAGAAATTTTCCGAATCGCAGATATGGTTACAGTGCTACGCGACGGTTGCCATATTAAGACGCTTCCAGTTGAAGAGGTGGATCGTCCGAAACTGATTTCTTTGATGGTAGGAAGAGAGATCGGAAACGAGTATCCCAAGCTGGAAGCGGAGATTGGAGATATTGCCCTTGAAGTAAAGAATCTTTCTACGTCAAAACTTTTACATGATGTGAACTTTAATGTGAGACATGGAGAAGTGGTAGGATTTTCAGGACTGGTAGGAGCGGGACGTACAGAAACAGCGCGTGCGGTGTTTGGAGCTGATAAGAGGACGAGCGGAGAGATCTATATCGATGGAAAAAAAGTAGAGATACATTCCGTTATGGATGCAGTAAAGCATAAGATTGCTCTTGCACCGGAAGACAGAAAACAGCAGGGACTCGTATTAATTCATTCGGTAAATCAAAATACGTCTCTGGTGGATCTGAACAATGTCTGCACGGGAGGATTGCTGGATCATAAGAAAGAAAAAGCTCTGGCGCAGAAATTTATTGATTTGCTTGGAACGGCTACACCGTCTACGGAACAGGAGGTACGACTCCTTTCAGGAGGAAATCAGCAGAAAGTGGTTCTGGCGAAATGGCTGGCGGTAGACTCGGATATTCTGTTCTTTGACGAACCGACCAGAGGCGTTGACGTAGGAGCAAAAGCAGAAATTTACAAGCTGATTTGCCAGCTTGCGCAGAATGGAAAAGCGGTCGTTATGATTTCATCCGATATGCCGGAGCTGATAGGTATCTGCGACAGAATTTATGTTATGCGGGAAGGAACTATTACGGGAGAGGTTCAGCGCAGCGATTTCAGCCAGGAAGCTATTATGGAATTTTCTGTATCATAGTTTTTGGTATCGTAGTTTTCTGTGTCACAGAAAAGTTACTGTTGTATCATTTTGCCGAAAGAACGGCAATAAAAATAAAATGATAAAGGAGGAGGTTCTTAATGAAAAAGAGAACAATCAAAAAAATGTTGGCAGCGTGTCTGGCGGGCGTTATGGTCTTTGGAATGACAGCCTGCGGAACAAAGGAGGAGCCGAGTGCTCCGGCGGACACTTCTGAACCGGCAGCTGAAGGAGAAGCGCCGACAGAGGAAGCGGGAGACGACAAAATTACGGTAGGCGTTAATCTGTACTACAGAAGAGACGAGTACTATGCAGACCTTGAGTCTACATTTAAGCAGTACGGCGAAGAGCTCGGATACAATGTAGTAGTTACAGACGCAGACGGCGACGTTCCGACACAGATCAATCAGGTAGAAGACTTTATTACACAGGGCGTTGACGCGATTCTGATTGCGGTTGCAGATCCGGAAGCTCTGATTCCTCCGATTCAGGATGCAGTTGACGCAGGGATTCCTGTAATCTGCTACGACGGCGGTATCGCATCGGATGAGATTGCAGCTACAAAATGTATCTTTGACTATCCGGAAAACGGCGCGATTCTTGGAGAATGGGCAAAAGAGTATGTAGACAAGAACCTTGATGGAAAAGCACAGGTTGCAATTGTGGATTTCCCGCCTTCAGCAGCAGTAGGTGTTCCGACAGTGAAGGGCTTTGTTGACAGCGTTTCCGAGCATGAAGGAATCGAAATTGTAGCGCAGCAGGATGGAAAGGCTTCCCGTACAGATTCCATGGCTGTTATGGAGAATATTCTGACAGCAAATCCGGATCTGGATCTTGTATATGCATTCAACCTTGACATGGCTATCGGATGTGCAAATGCGATTGAAGCAGCTGGTTCTGACGCAGTAGTATGCGGCGGCGGCTGGGGACAGGAAGGTTTTGAGATGCTTGAGAACGGACACCCGATCCTGAAGGCTCTGTGTGCATCTTCTCCGCTGACACAGGCAAAGGATGCTATGGATGCTGTTGCTCCGGCACTGGCAGGCGAGGATCTTCCGGCAGAGACCCTGTCTCATGGAGAACTTCTTACACAGGAAAATATTAAAGACTTTGACTGGAGAGCAGTAGTAGAGGCTCGTACAAAATAAAATCTGAAAACGGATTATTTCTTATAGGGAAGAGATAGAAAATCATAAGCGGTATTCGTTGAGGATGCCGCTTATGATGTACGAAGAAGAGACAGGGGGTAGGAGGATGGCTGTTTATCTTGCAGTAGATTTGGGAACGACGGGCTGCCGCAGTATTTTGTTTGACTCAGAATTGAGACAGATATCAGACTGCTATGAGGAGTATGGTCTGATCACGCCCCGGGATAAGTGGGTGGAGCAGGACGCCAGACTGTGGTGGGAACTGACACAGAGGACGGCGAAGACAGCGATAGAAAAAGCAGGAGCAGATCCCGGAATGATTAAGGGAATTTCTGTAAGCTCACAGGGCATTACGCTTGTTCCGGTAGATGAAAAGCTGAATCCTTTACATCATGCAATCAGCTGGCTAGATGTGAGAGCTGAAAAACAGGCAGAAGAGATTGAACGGGATTTTGGATTTCAGAAAATGTTTGCGCTGACGGGAAAACCTGTAGACGCAGCGTATTTTCTTCCTAAAATATTGTGGCTGAGAGATGAAATGCCGGAAATTTATGAAAAGGCATGGAAATTTCTGATGCCGATGGATTTTTTGATTGCGAAATTAACAGGAAAGTGCGTGACCGACCACAGTATGGCGTCAGGCACTCTGATGTACGATATAAAGAATAAAGTATGGAGTAAGGAAGTTCTTGAGAAATATGAGATAGAAGAGGCAAAGCTGCCGGAACTGAAATGGGGCGGCGAAATTGCCGGGACTCTTCTTCCGGAAGTGGCAGAGGAACTAGGACTCAGTAAAGACTGTATCGTAGCGGTGGGGGCGCAGGATCAGAGGTGCGCGTCTCTTGGAGCCGGTCTGAAACAGGGAGTTGTGACGATTTCTCTGGGAACAGCGGGAGCTATCTGTAAATATTGGGACGAAGTAAAGACAGAGCAGGAAACAAGAATCGGCTGGTCTGCATATATCAGTGAAGAAAGCTGGGTGACAGAAGGCGTGATAAATACGGCGGCGGCGAGTCTGCGCTGGCTTCGCGATATGATGTTTCCGGGAGAATCCTACGATCTGATCAACGAGGAGGCAGAACAGGCCAGAGAACGCGATGAGAAGGTCATGTTTTACCCGTATTTAAGCGGAGCGACCAGTCCTGATTATTATCCTGATTCAGACGGCTGTTTTTATGGGATGAATCTGGGAACCACAAGAGGCGGATGCGCGCTGGCTGTGATGGAAGGAATTGCATTCCAGATACGCATTATACTGGAGGCGATGAAGGCTCTGGAAGACGTCCATACGATAGTATTATTTGGCGGAGGAGCAAAAAGTCCGGTTTGGAGCCAGATTATTGCGGATGTGACGGGAATGAAAATTGTTGTACCGGAGACGGCGGAAGCGGCCGGAGCAGGAGCGGCAATCCTGGCAGGACTGGCTGCGGGAGAATTTAAGAGGGAGAATCTTCCGTCTCTGAGCTATAAAAGGAGCTATGAGCCTGGTGAAAGAGAACAGGAGTATCGGGAAAAATTTGAAAGATACCGGAAGATAGAATATAAGCTCTGGAGATAAAGGAGGCGGTTTGAGTGTACATAAAAAACGCGAAGCTTGTTCTGGAAACGGGAATTATATGGGACGGCGTACTGAAAATAGAAGGAGACAGGATAGTTGCATATGGAGATAAAACGGAAATAGAGATTCCGGAAGATGCAGAAGTGCTGGATGCGAAAGGGCTGTATGTAGGTCCCGGTTTTGTAGATATTCATGTGCATGGCGGAGGCGGAGCGGTTTTTACAAAGGACACGGAAGCTGCTGTGCGTCATTTCCTGAATTTTGGCGAGACGACAATTCTTCCGACGCTCTATTATGATTTGTCCCGGGAAGGATTTATACAGGCGATTAAAAAAATCCGCGATGTAAAAGAATCTTCGGAGACTGGCGAGGCGATAGGCGGAATCTATATGGAAGGTCCTTATATGAACCCGAAATACGGAGCGATGTCGGACCAGAATAAGTGGAGAGGCGAGATCCGGGAAGAGGATTACAAAGAGGTAGTAGATACAGCGGGAGAATTGGCGAAGGTATGGGCT
>CAUWNO010000138.1:0-5894 GCA_963559965.1 uncultured Lachnospiraceae bacterium
TGAGCGGCGTTCTTTTTGTATTTATTCCTTTCTCATTCCGGCTCTTTTTCTCATAGTCGGATCAAGAATTTTCTTACGGATACGCAGATTCTTCGGCGTAATTTCAAGAAGCTCGTCGGTGTCGATAAATTCAAGACACTGTTCCAGGCTTAATACGCGCGGCGGCGTCAGCTTGAGAGCTTCGTCGGCGCTGGAAGAACGTGTATTTGTCAGTTTCTTTGTCTTGCAGACGTTCAGTTCGATATCCTCGGCTTTTCCGTTCTGTCCGATGACCATTCCGGCATAGACCTTTTCTCCGGGTCCGATGAAGAGAGAACCGCGCTCCTGTGCATTGAAGAGACCGTAGGTGATGGCTTCGCCTGCTTCAAAGGCGATAAGAGATCCCTGCTTGCGGTACTGGATATCTCCTTTATAAGGACCGTAGCCTTCAAAAATAGTATTCAGCACGCCGGTACCCTTGGTATCTGTCATAAATTCACCGCGGTATCCGATAAGTCCACGGGCAGGAATGAGAAACTCCAGACGTGTGGAGCCGCTGCCGTTGCTGTGCATGTTGATAAGCTCGCCTTTGCGTTCTCCAAGCTTTTGAATGACATTTCCGGCATATTCATCATCCACATCAATATAAGCGCGTTCCATGGGCTCAAGGCGTTTTCCGTTCTCGTCGGTATGATAAAGAACCTCGGCTTTGCTTACGGCGAATTCATAGCCCTCGCGGCGCATATTTTCAATCAGGACAGACAGGTGAAGCTCACCTCTTCCCGATACCTTAAAGCGCTCTGTACTTTCCGTTTCCTCTACACGGAGACTTACGTCTGTATTCAGTTCGCGGAACAGGCGGTCACGCAGATGACGGGAGGTGACGTATTTTCCTTCTTTTCCTGCAAGGGGACTGTCGTTTACAAGGAACTGCATGGCGATAGTCGGCTCGGAAATCTTCTGGAAGGGAATGGCGTTCGGAGCTTCCGGAGAACAGAGCGTATCACCGATATGGATGTCTGCGATACCGGAGATAGCTACGATAGAACCGATGGTTGCTTCTGTTACGGGAACCTTGTTCAGACCGTCGAACTCATAAAGCTTGCTGATTTTTACTTTTTTGCACATGTCGGGATCGTGGTGGTTTACGATAACGACATCCTGATTGACACGGATAGTTCCGCTGTCTACCTTTCCGACTCCGATACGTCCTACATATTCATTGTAGTCGATGGTGCTGATAAGAACCTGCGTTCCGGCGTCAGGCTCTCCCTCGGGAGCGGGAATATAATCGATAATTGTCTCGAAGAGAGGAGCCATGTTTTCGGGCTTGTCTTCAGGACTTCTCATGGCATAGCCGTCTCTTGCAGAAGCGAAGAGGAAGGGGCAGTCGAGCTGCTCGTCGGATGCGTCCAGATCCATAAGAAGCTCCAGAACCTCGTCCACAACCTCGGCAGGACGGGCTTCAGGACGGTCAATTTTGTTGACGCATACAATAACGGGCAGATTGAGTTCAAGCGCTTTGCGCAGAACGAATTTTGTCTGCGGCATGGAACCCTCGAAAGCGTCCACAACGAGGATGACGCCGTTTACCATTTTCAGTACACGCTCCACCTCGCCGCCGAAATCGGCATGTCCCGGCGTATCGATGATGTTGATTTTTACTCCGTTATAATGAACGGCTGTATTTTTGGAAAGGATGGTGATACCGCGCTCGCGCTCGATATCTCCGGAATCCATGACACGCTCTGCAACCTCCTGATTGGCGCGGAATACGCCGCTCTGCTTCAGAAGTTCGTCTACAAGAGTGGTCTTGCCATGATCTACATGGGCGATAATTGCGACATTTCTGATATCTTCTCTTTTCATAACTGTTTCCTCAAAATAATTTTTACAACAACAAAATGTCAGCGCATATCGGCGCTAACTTATACAGTTTACCACATTTCGCGGTAATTACAACAGAAAATAAATTTTTTTGAAGAAAATGGTTCTAAATGAAGAAAAGGAGACATATATAGTTAAAGATACAGCTTATCGACAGGCATAAGCCTAAAATACAAAGGCTCCGGGCGGGGAAGCTTCTGGCGGCCGGAGGAAGAAGGGAGAACAAAAGTATGTCAGACAAGGTTATGGAAAACAATCAGGTATCTATTATTGGAGAAATTGTATCAGGGTTTACCTTCAGCCATGAGGTATTCGGAGAAGGCTTCTATATGATGGATGTTCTGGTACGCAGGCTCAGCGATTCCGCAGACGTAATACCTGTGATGGTGTCAGAGCGTCTGATTCAGGTAGATGAGGATTATACCGGAGAATATATCCGGATAGCGGGTCAGTTCCGTTCCTATAACAGACATGAGGAGAAGAAAAACAGGCTGGTACTGTCCGTTTTCGCACGGGAAGTAGAGTTTTTTGAGGAAGAGGTGGAAAACACCAAGACCAATCAGATTTATCTGGACGGATATATATGCAAGGCGCCCGTTTACAGAAAGACGCCGCTTGGACGGGAAATAGCGGATCTTCTTATCGCGGTCAACAGACCTTATGGAAAATCAGATTATATCCCCTGTATCTGCTGGGGAAGGAACGCCCGTTTTGCTTCCGGATTTGAAGTGGGAGGACGTGCGCAGATTTGGGGAAGAATACAAAGCCGCGAGTACATAAAAAAGATAAGCGAGACAGAGTCGGAACGAAGGGTGGCTTATGAGGTTTCCGTAAGTAAGCTGGAATATGAGTGAACGCTTGCAATTTGACGGTGGGTAGTGTATGATATAGTAATTGAAAAGCTGATACCAGTGGACAAAGGCAGAAGCCTCTTGTCCACTGACACTATTACAGGAAAAGAGGAAAACACTGAATTCATACGACGGCTGCGCCGTACGGGAAAGGGGTGTAAAATGGGGAGAGGGCATGTAACCATATATTGCGGAGAGGGAAAAGGAAAGACGTCCGCAGCGCTGGGCCAGGGAATATTCGGAGCATCGCAGGGTAAGTCTGTGAATATCATTCAGTTTCTGAAAGGAAAGAATGGAGAGAAGATAGATTTTATCAAGCGTCTGGAGCCGGAGATTAAAGTATTCTGTTTTGAGAAATCGGATAAGGATTATCAGTCCCTGACGCCGGAAGAGCAGCAGGAGGCATGTATGAATATCCGCAACGGTCTTAATTTTGCCAGAAAGGTATTAAGCACAGACGGCTGCGATATCCTGATTCTGGACGAGGTTCTGGGGCTTGTTGACAAGGGAATTATTACGCTGGACGAGTTGAAGGCGCTGATAGAGGCTGGAGACGAGGAGAGCGAGCTGGTCCTTACAGGCATCAGGATGTTTGACGAGCTGTATCCCTATGCGGACGATGTGTTCAGTATTAATGTGCTGAAATAATGTTTTATCCAACGATTTTTACATAGTTGTATTCAGTGAAGCAGCGAGATAAAGGAGGAAAAAATTATGCCGATATTTAAGGGAGCAGCAGTAGCGATTATTACTCCGTTCCATGAGAATGGAGAGATCAATTATCCTAAACTGGCGGAAATTCTGGACGATCAGATAGCCAATCATACCGATGCGATTGTAATCTGCGGAACTACGGGAGAATCCTCTACGATGACGCATGAGGAGCATCTGGAGACGATTCGGTTTACAGTGGAGCATGTTGCCGGCCGTGTACCCGTGATAGCAGGAACAGGTTCTAACTGTACGGAGACTGCTGTTTATCTGTCTCAGGAAGCAGAAAAGTACGGCGCAGACGCACTGCTGGTAGTAACTCCTTACTATAATAAGGCGACGCAGAAGGGACTGATTGCTCATTATACGGCTGTTGCAGATTCTGTAAAGCTTCCGATTATTATGTATAATGTTCCTTCCCGTACAGGCTGCAATATTCAGCCGGAGACGGCGGCTTATCTTGTAGAGAATGTGGAAAACATCGTGGGAATCAAGGAAGCCAGCGGAAATATTTCTCAGGTCGCAAAGCTGATGCAGCTGACAGGCGGAAAGATTGAGCTGTATTCCGGAAACGACGATCAGGTAGTTCCGATTCTGTCGCTCGGCGGACTTGGCGTGATTTCGGTTCTTTCCAATGTGGCTCCTGAAAAGACGCATGATATGGTTATGAAATATCTGGAGGGCGATGTAAAGGGAAGCCTGGATATTCAGATGAAAGCGATTCCTCTGATTGACGCTCTGTTCTGCGAAGTCAATCCGATTCCGGCGAAGGCTGCCATGAATATGATGGGCTGGGAGGCAGGCCCTCTTCGTATGCCGCTGACAGAGATGGAACCGGAGCACAAGGAGCGACTCAGGAAAACAATGATTGATTTTGGAATCGAGGTTAAATAAATGACAGATATATTGCTGCACGGCTGCAACGGCCGTATGGGACAGATGATAGCCGGTCTTCTGAAAGACGACGAAGAGGCAAGGGTTGTGGCCGGCGTTGACAGCTATACGGGAAGAGAGAATCCTTTTCCTGTATTTGAAAAGATAGAAGACTGCGGTGTAAAAGCAGATGTTATTATTGATTTTTCCAATGCAGGAGCAGTGGAAAGTCTGCTTGACTACTGCGCCCGGACAAAGACGCCGGTCGTGCTCTGTACGACGGGACTTTCAGATGCTCAGCTTGAGAAGGTAGAGGAGACGGCAAAGGAGACGGCTGTACTGAAGTCTGCCAATATGTCTCTGGGCATCAATCTTCTTTTAAAGCTCCTCAGGGAAGCGGCTCCGACATTGGCGGCGGCAGGCTTTGATATCGAGATTGTAGAGAAGCATCATAATCAGAAGCTGGATGCTCCGAGCGGAACGGCTCTTGCTCTGGCGGATGCGGTCAATGAGGCTTCAGACGGCGTTTATACTTATGTGTATGACAGAAGTCAGGAAAGAAGAAAAAGAGATCCCCATGAGATTGGCATTTCTGCAGTCCGGGGAGGTACGATCGTGGGGGATCACGACGTGATCTTTGCAGGAACGGACGAGGTCATCACCTTTCAGCATACGGCTTACTCAAGAGCTGTGTTCGGAAAGGGAGCTGTTCAGGCGGCGAAGTTTCTGGCAGGAAAGCCTGCCGGACGCTATGATATGAGCGATGTGATCGGCTGATTTACGATGAAGAAAAAAGATATAGCTTCGCATACAGGACTGGCATTCGTACTGACGCTGACAGTGATTTCTCTGTCTGTAGTCTTTACGCTTGCCTTTCGTCCTCTTTATTATCTTGATATGCAGTTATTCGATCTTCCGGAAAAAACAGGATATTCAGAAGAAAAGATTCTGGAGAATTACAATGAGCTGATAGATTATAATCTGTCATTTTTGGACAGCGAGCTGAAGCTCCCAAGCCTTCCGATGTCAGAATCGGGACAGATCCATTTTCAGGAAGTAAAAACTATTTTTAATGCGTTTAAATATATGGCTGCAGGCGGCGCTGTTTTGTGCGCTGTCTGGATATGGCGGATGAATAAAAAGAAAGAGTATTTTTATCTGAAACTTACGGCAGTCCTGACGCTTGCGCTTCCCCTGCTTACAGGAGCGCTTGTGGCAGCAGACTGGGATCGGGCTTTTACAGCCTTTCATACTCTTGCCTTCGACAACGATTACTGGATTTTTGATCCGGTGAGAGATCCTGTCATTAATATCCTTCCGGATGCGTTTTTTCTCCACTGTGCGTTGCTGATTCTTGGCGGTATCGCGGCAGGAAGCGCGATCTGCGCAGTCTTTTACAGGAGAGGGCAGCGGGCGGAAGGAAGCTGATCAGGCATAAAACAGGTTGAATGAATCCTGTAAATGATTTATATACAGAAAATAAGGGAGGAGTATGTTTTATACTTCTCCCTTTTCTTCTTCACGGATTTCCCAGTGAATCAGGAAGGTCAGCGCCGCCCGGAGAACGATGATTCCGGCGACAGTACCGATTTC
>CAUWNO010000139.1:0-5795 GCA_963559965.1 uncultured Lachnospiraceae bacterium
AGCGGCTCAAAAGGAAAAGCCCTGACGCGGCGGAAGAAATTTTGCCTGCGGCAGGGCTTTTTTGCAGCCTTCATCCGGGAAATTTGTACTTGCTTTTTTATATTTGCCCTGTTATATTAATAGAGAAAAAGGGGCATTGGCGCAGCTGGGAGCGCGCCACACTGGCAGTGTGGAGGTCACGGGTTCAAATCCCGTATGCTCCATTTTTCGCGTTCCAAAAAGGAGCGCGGAATGCGGAGTCTAACAAGAAAGAATGGAGAATAATTATGGCATTACTGAAGCAGTGGCAGGACATGGCCTACGATGAGAAGGCAAATAAGGGAGATATTCAGAGATTCTGGGCAAAGTATTTTGATATTGAAAAGGGAATCTATGAGCAGCTTCTTTCCGATCCGGATACAGAGGTAAAGGGAAGCGTGAAAGAGCTGGCTGAGAAGTACGGACAGGACGTTCTGACAATGACAGGCTTTCTGGACGGCATCAACGACAGCCTTGTGGAAGCCAATCCCATCGAGACGATGGAGGAAGATACGGTTGTATCTCTGAAATTTGATAAAGAAAAGCTTTATAAGAATATGGTAGCGGCAAGAGCAGAGTGGCTCTACGAGCTGCCCCAGTGGAAGGACATCTTCTCAGAGGAGAAGCTTCATGACCTCTTCCTGGAAGAGAGAAAGTCTGGAACGATTGTTAAGGGACCGAAGATTGGAAGAAACGATCCCTGTCCCTGCGGAAGCGGAAAGAAATACAAAAAATGCTGCGGAAAAAATGCATGAGCAGGCTGCTGCTTTTTCTAGGTATTCTGTTTCTCGTATATGATCTGGGAATTCTTTTTTATGCCGGAATACACGCGTCCTTTACCTGGTTTTGGGCAGGAGCGGGATTCCTGTGTCTTCTGGCGTCGGCTGTCTGCAGAGGGGGAACTCTGCAGGCGGCTTTTTTACATATTCCGTACGCCGTACGCATATCAGCCGCTGTTTTCTTTGCAGCGGGAGTATTGCTTTTTGTAGCTTCCGAGGCTCTTGTCATAAGCGGCATGACGTCGGTTCCGGAAAAAAGAGCGGATTATCTGATTGTTCTGGGCGCGCAGGTTCGCGGAACGAAGGTCAGCCGCGCCCTGAAGCAGCGTCTTGACCGGGCGGCAGAATATCTTGCGGAGAATGAAGAGACTTTCGTGATTGTATCGGGAGGTCAGGGAAGCGGAGAGGACATCAGCGAAGCAGATGCGATGGCGGAATATCTGATTGAGGCAGGAATCGATGAAGCGAGGATTCTTAAGGAGGATCGCTCTGTCAATACGGTTCAGAATATCCGGTTCAGCAGGAAGCTGATAGAGGGGGAGACTCCGCTTATCGGTGTGGTATCCAATGATTTTCATGTGTTCCGCGCCGTGCATATTGCAAAGGCACAGGGAATTTCAGCCTTCGGCGTTCCGGCTCCGACCGAGCTTTTTATGCGTCCGCATTATATGGCGCGGGAGGCTTTGGCGCTGGCAAAGGACCTTCTTTTGGGAAACGCCGTTTTCTGAAGGAAGGAGTCTGAACAAAAGTATCAGGACAGGCTGAGAATAAAAGATTTTGGTTGACAAAACAGTCAGCAGTGATATAATGAGCCTATAATACAGTGAATAACTGAATGATGTATAATGCGTTGAAGAGAACGAGTAGGCTGTGAAATATGACAGAGAGGAATGCAGATTGCTGGAAGCATTCTCATAGGAAGCAGAATCCGAAGACCAGCTCTGAGCGGTCCTAATCCGACCCGGTGACTCCGTTATCGTCAGAAATGAGAGGCTTTGTCAGAAAAAGAGCTTAAAGAAGCGATTTGGAAGACTTGGCAAGCAGGGTGGAACCGCGATTTGAGATATCGTCCCTTTCTGTCAGTGGTGGCAGAAAGGGATTTTTTATTTTATAGAAAATTATATTTTATGAAGTAAAGATGCCCTGCGTGATTCTCAGAAGAAAACAGCAAAAGGAGAAAAGATATGAAAGTAACGCTGAAGGATGGCTCTGTAAAAGAGTATGCCGAGAACAAATCTGTATATGAGATCGCTCTTGATCTGAGCGAGGGACTTGCACGCGCAGCCTGCGCAGGAGAGATAGACGGAGAGATCGTAGACCTGAGAACGGTGGTAGACAGGGACTGTGAACTCAATATTCTTACACTCAGGGACGAAAAGGCTCTTTCGGTGCTTCGCCATACGGCAAGCCATGTGATGGCTCAGGCTGTTAAGAGACTGTATCCGAGTGCAAAGCTTGCTATCGGACCGTCGGTAGCGGACGGATTTTACTATGATATGGATTTTGAAGAGCCGCTGACCTCGGATGATTTCGGCAAGATTGAAGCAGAGATGAAGAAGATCATCAAGGAAAATCTTGAAATTGTCCGTTTCACAAAGCCCCGTGAAGAAGCGATCGCGTTTATGAAGGAAAAGGGAGAGCCGTATAAGGTAGAACTGATCGAGGATCTTCCTGAGGATGCGGAAATCAGCTTTTATCAGCAGGGAGAATTTGTGGATCTCTGTGCAGGTCCGCACCTGAAGAGCACGAAGGATGTTGGAAAGGCGTTTAAGATCATGAGCCTGGCGGGCGCTTACTGGCGCGGCGACGAGCACAATAAGATGCTGACCCGTCTTTATGCAACAGCATTTCCGAAGAAGGAGGAGCTGGAGGCATACATCACGATGATGGAAGAGGCGAAGAAGCGCGATCACAGAAAGCTTGGAAAAGAACTGGGACTCTTCATGATGCATGAGGCAGGTCCGGGATTCCCTTTCTTCCTTCCGAAGGGAATGGTTCTGAAGAATACGCTTCTTGACTACTGGAGAGAGATCCACAGAAAAGCAGGATATGTCGAGGTGGCAACGCCGATTATCCTGAACAGAAGTCTTTGGGAGACCTCCGGACACTGGGATCATTATAAGAACAACATGTATACGACGGTTATCGATGAA
The DNA here is from genome assembly GCA_963559965.1 of uncultured Lachnospiraceae bacterium. Taxonomy (GTDB): domain Bacteria; phylum Bacillota; class Clostridia; order Lachnospirales; family Lachnospiraceae; genus Laedolimicola. The sequence goes on from CAUWNO010000139.1 coordinate 2,951, forward strand.
GAGGATTACGCAATTAAACCCATGAACTGTCCGGGAGGCGTTCTTGTATATGCATCCGAGCCGCGTTCCTACCGTGATCTGCCGCTTCGTATGGGAGAGCTGGGACTGGTACACCGTCATGAGAAATCCGGTCAGCTCCACGGACTGATGCGTGTGCGCTGCTTTACGCAGGATGACGCTCATATCTTTATGACGCCGGAGCAGATTAAGGATGAGATCAAGGGTGTTGTAGGGCTGATTAACGACACGTATTCTCTGTTTGGATTTAAATATCATGTAGAGCTTTCTACCCGTCCGGAGGATTCCATGGGAAGCGATGAGGACTGGGAGATGGCAACCTCTGCGCTTCAGGGCGCGCTGGATGAGCTGGAGCTTCCCTATGTAGTGAACGAGGGAGACGGAGCCTTCTATGGTCCGAAGATTGATTTCCATCTTGTGGACTGCATCGGACGTACCTGGCAGTGCGGTACGATTCAGCTTGACTTCCAGCTTCCGCAGCGTTTTGAGCTGGAGTATGTGGGTGCTGACGGCGAGAAGCACCGCCCGATTATGCTCCACAGAGTTGTGTTCGGTTCCATCGAGCGTTTCATCGGTATTCTGATCGAGCATTTTGCAGGCGCTTTCCCGACCTGGCTGGCTCCGGTACAGGTACGTGTACTTCCGATTTCCGAGAAATACATGGATTATGCTCAGGCTGTGGAGAAGAAGCTTGCTGATGCGGGAATCCGCACAGAGCTTGACCAGCGTTCTGAGAAGATTGGATATAAGATCCGCGAGGCGCAGACTGCAAAGATTCCGTATATGCTTGTAGTAGGTCAGAAAGAGGAGGAAGAGGGAACGGTATCTGTAAGAAGCCGCGCAGAAGGCGATCTTGGAGCAAAGCCGCTTGACAGCTTCCTGGAGGATCTGTTAAAGGAGATCGAAACGAAGGCAAAATAGGCGCAGGTCCGCCTTATGAAAGGCAGATATGACAGATATTATCGAACGTTTTATCCGGAATCCGGCGCTGACAAAGGCAGAGTATCTTCTGCTTTTGCAGCGCTCGGAAGAACCGGGCGCTCGGGAGCGGCTGACAAAAGAGGCAGCGCGTATCCGCAGAAACTATTATCAGGACGATGTATATATCAGAGGTCTGATAGAATTTACGAATTATTGCAAAAATGACTGCTATTACTGCGGAATACGCAGAAGCTGCAGAGAAACGGTCCGTTACAGGCTCACAAAGGAAGAGATTCTCTCCTGCTGTGAAAAGGGGTATGAGCTTGGTTTCCGGACTTTTGTGCTTCAAGGGGGAGAAGATCCTTATTTTAACGATGAGCGTATGACGGATATTGTGCGTGCAATCCGGGGAAATTATCCGGACTGCGCCATTACCCTTTCCCTTGGCGAGCGTTCTGAAGAGAGTTACCGGATGCTTCGGGAGGCAGGGGCGGATCGCTATCTTCTGCGTCATGAGACAGCTTCAGAAAAACATTACGGGAGACTTCATCCGAAGGAAATGAGTCTTGCCCATAGAAAAGAATGCCTCTGGCAGCTGAAAGAGCTGGGCTATCAGGTGGGCGCCGGTTTTATGGTGGGCTCTCCCGGACAGACTTACGGGGAGCTTGCAGAGGATTTGGTATTTCTGAACCGTCTGCAGCCGCAGATGGTCGGGATCGGTCCGTTTCTTCCGCACCATGCGACGCCGTTTGCGGCAGAAAAAGCAGGGAGCGCGGAACTGACGCTGCGTCTCCTTTCGATAGTAAGAATTCTTCTTCCAAAAGTCCTTCTTCCGGCTACGACGGCGCTTGGGACGCTTGAACCGGAAGGAAGAGAGAAGGGGCTTGCAGCAGGGGCGAACGTTGTGATGCCGAATCTGTCGCCCTCAGGAAACAGAAAAAATTATGAGTTGTATGATAACAAGATCTGTACAGGCGAAGAAGCGGCGGAGGGGCTTGCCTGTCTGGAGAAAAGGATAGAAAAGGCAGGGTTTCGGATGAATATGGAGCGCGGAGACGCGTGGAGCTGGAGGAAAAAGGGATGATACAGGACATAGAGCCACACATTTATCAGAATGAATACAGGGCGGAAGAACCGGATGAAGAGAGTTTTCTGCTTTACTTTTCAGAGGGAAAGGCTTTGGCGCGTTGGGAAGATACGGCGCTTTTATTTCCTCAATTTAAGGATTATCCAGAAGTCAGAAAAAAGCTTTCGGACAAGCTGGTATATCTCTTTGCTATAGACGGCTTGCGCTTTTATCTGGCACGTGAGCTTGCAGCCCCGGAGCTCAGGGGATATCAGCTGAGAAGCGTGCGTGAGTTTAGAGAGGCACAGCCGCAGTGGGTGGCCTTTGCGGGAATTACTGCGCATCAGCTCAGCCACTGGTATGACTCGCACATTTTTTGCGGTCATTGCGGCTGCCCAATGAAACATGCTTCAGATGCGAGGATGCTTCGTTGTCCGGATTGCGGTCAGGAAGAGTATCCGAAAATATCTCCGGCAGTGATAGTGGGAATTTTGCATGAAGAAAAGCTTTTAATGTCAAAATATGCGGGAAGAACGATAACACACTATGCCCTGATTGCCGGCTTTAATGAAATAGGGGAGACTTTGGAGGAGACGGTGAAGCGAGAGGTGTTTGAGGAAACAGGCCTTCATGTAAAAAATATCCGCTATTATAAAAGCCAGCCCTGGTCTTTTTCAGAAACAATTCTTATGGGATTCTTTGCAGATCTTGACGGGACAGATGAGATAACGCTTGATACAAGGGAGCTTTCAACGGCGGACTGGTTTACACGGGAAGAAGCTCCGGCCCAGCCTCTAAATATTAGCTTGACAAGTGAAATGATCTGGGAATTTAAGAGGG
>CAUWNO010000140.1:0-5723 GCA_963559965.1 uncultured Lachnospiraceae bacterium
GAAACAAAAGACAAGGTTTTACAACGAGCAGAAAGTGGGGAAAATATGGATATTATCACAAACGTATGGAATGTCATATTCCAAAATGTCTTATCTCAGCCGGCTATTTTTATCGGACTGATTGTTGTGGTAGGATATGTGTTGCTTAAAAGAAAATGGTATGAGGTTGCGGCAGGCTTTATCAAGGCGGTAGTTGGATATCAGATCTTACAGCTGGGAGCATCCTCACTGAAAAATACAGTTCAGCCTCTGCTGACTGGTATTCAGCAGAAATGGGCGATCGAAGCGGTTGTAATCGACCCGAACTTCGGTCTGACAGCAGCTAACAGCGCGCTGGAGAGCATCGGTATTACGACGTCTTTCGCTATGATTACTCTGCTGGTAGCATTCCTCTGGAATATTCTTCTTGTATTTTTCCGTAAATACACGAAGGTTCGTACTCTGTTTACAACAGGCCATATTATGGTAACACAGTGGCTACCTGGATTATTTTCTTCCTGATTCCGGATCTCCGCAACATGGGCGGAATTGTTCTGGTAGGTCTTCTTTGCGGAACATACTGGTCTGTATTCTCCAACCTGACGGTAGAGGCTACACAGGAGCTGACAGAGGGCGCAGGCTTTGCAGTAGGACATCAGCAGATGCTTGGCGTATGGTTTGCTTATAAATTCGGACATATTTTCAAGGGCAAGAAGAAAGATAAAGATAAAGAAGAGAAAGAACTGAAGCTTGGCGGAGCATTAAAGGTTCTGGACGATTATGTAGTTTCTACAACGCTGATTATGCTTCTGTTCTTCGGAACAATTATGGTAATTCTGGGACCGGATCTTCTGAGAGAGCTGGATGCAGCTAACTTTGGAAAGCTTTCCTTCCCGGTATATATCTTCCAGCGCTGCGCATCCTTCGCAGTATCTCTGGTTGTATTGAAGACAGGTATCCGTATGTTCGTAGGAGAGATGGTAGAGTCCTTCGAGGGTATCTCAGGATCTATTCTTAAGGGATCTCTTCCGGCAGTTGACTGTGCGGTTACATATTCCTTCGGCGATCCCAATGCTGTAACGCTTGGTTTCCTTTTCGGAGCAGTAGGTCAGCTGATCGCGATTGCAGGACTTCTGATTTTCAAGTCCCCGCTTATGATTATCCCGGGATTTGTGCCTCTGTTCTATGACAATGCTACGATTGGTCTTTATGCAAATATGAAGGGCGGATTCAAAGCACTTGTAGCATGCTGTCTCGGTTCCGGTCTCTTACAGGTACTTGGAAGCGCTGTGGCAATCGGACTCTTCCAGATGGGCGCTTTCGGCGGATATGTAGGCAATCTGGACTGGGCTACTCTTTGGCCGGCAATGGGAGCTGTAATCAAATTCCTCAGCGTACCCGGCGCAATTCTCTGCATTATCGGTATGCTGATTATTCCGCAGGTACAGTACCGCAAGAATAAGAAGGATTACTTCACTCTGGGAATGGAAGAAGAGTAAGAAACAGAAATTATCAGAATGAAACAGAACATCAGAATTAAATAAAATATCAGAATCAAATAGAACATCAGAATCAAATAACACAGAAGAAGGCTTTTGAAAGGAAGCCGCAGAAAGGAAGGGTAAGATTATGATAAAGGCATTGGTTGCGTGTGGCTGCGGAATGGGAAGCTCACAGCTTCTGAAGAAAAATGTTTCCACTGTGCTGAAAAATCTCGGTATCGAGCATACGATTCACCACACAAGTATTGATGAGGCAAAGTCTACTGCTCATGATTATGACCTGATTGTAGTCGGCGAGAATTTTGTAAGCCATCTGAAGGTAAAAGAAGGAACGACAGTAATCGGGCTGAAGAACCTGATGAATAAAAAAGAGCTGGAAACAAAACTGAAAGAAAGCGGCATCGTAGGATAAATCCAGTAGAAAGGCAGAGGAGAAAATGAGACAGATTGACGATGAAGAACTGGCTGTGATTGCAGAAATAGCACGCATGTATTATGTGGAAGGAATGTCTCAGCTGGAAATTGCCAATATGCTCTTTTTCTCCAAAGCCAAAGTTTCCCGCGCGCTGCGGATGGCGAGGGAAGAAAATATTGTAGAATTTCATATTAATTATCCGCTGAAGCGCTCCATGAAACTGGAGTCGGAATTGAAGAGGCGTTTCGGACTGGAAGAAGCGCTTGTAGTCACAGATTTGTATGAAAAAAGTACGGATATTTCCATAAAACGTATCGGAGAAATGGCGGCAGAATATCTGGATGAGCTTTTAAAAGACGGAGACAGTATCGGGATTTCCTGGGGAAGAACCATTTTCCAGACTGTCCGGCAGTTAAAGCCTTCCATGCCGCGGGATATTCAGGTGGTGCAGCTGGTAGGTAATTCTACGGATGCCTACAATCTGAATACGGACGCCATAACATTGACAGAAGGTATGGCGCAGGCATTTCAGGGAACAGCAGCCCGGCTGTATGCGCCTATGCATGTCAACAGCGACATTGTGCGCCGGGAACTTCTGCGTGAACCTGTGATAAAAAAGACTATGGAAAAAATGCGGAATATCGATTATGCGCTCGTTGGAATCGCTGACATTTCTCTTGATAGTTCTCTTAGCTCCTGGGCAGGTTATCTGACGGAAAATAAAAAAAAGGAACTGATGAAAAAAGGAGCTGTGGGATATCTTTGCGGCTATTTTCTGGACAAAAACGGAAATCTTCTGCCGGATTCCATTAATGACAAAATTGTTGGTATATCATTTGAAAATTTAAAAAAGGTTCCTCATGTGATAGCGGTTGCCGGCGGCGTGGATAAGTCGCATGCGATCTATGCTGCATTAAAAGGGAAGCTGATTCACTGTTTGATTACGGACAGCCGGATAGCAGAAAAGCTTCTGGCTATAAGAGGCGGCTGAGAAAAGCCGCAGGAAGAGGAGATGTATATGGAAAAGAAGATTCCATACAGTTATTTGGAAAGCCTGGTAAAGAGACAGACTGCGGCAGAAAAGGAAATGCTGGAGACCTTTGCATCCGGTGTTTATACTCTGGAGCAGCCTATGGTAAAGCTGAATCCCTATCTGATTAATCCGCTGTCGGCGGTTGTTTTATTCCGGACGGAAGAGGAGACTGCCGTAACAGTAACAATATATGGAAAAGAGGAGCGCGGAACAATCGTTCATACGTTCCCGAGAGCAAAGGAGCATATTCTTCCGATTGCGGGACTTTATGCAGATTATGAAAACAAAGTGGAGCTTCGTCTTTATGGCGGAAGAGCGCAGACGATTTCGATTCAGACGGAAGCGCTGAGCGGAGACGAGCCGAAGCTTCTTTCTATGAAAACAGAAAAGGAATATACGTCAGAAGATCTGATTTTTGTAACGCCTTCTCTTGCACAGCTGGCGACGGCGTTTGATTACCGAGGAGATATCCGCTGGCACCTGACGATTCCCGTCGTATTCGATATGAAGCGTCTGAAAAACGGAAATTTCCTGATTGGAACGGAGCGTGTGTTTCAGATGCCCTATTATATGTCGGGACTTTACGAGATGACCATGACGGGTAAGGTTGTAAAGGAATATTCTATTCCGGGCGGCTACCATCATGATCAGTGGGAGATGGAGGACGGCAACCTTCTGGTGCTTACAGAGGACCCGTCTTATGAGACAGTAGAGGATCAGATCGTCCTGATTGACCGCGGCACGGGAGAGGTATTGAAGACCTGGGATTTAAAAGACTGTCTGGTTCCGGGCGAAGGTCCCTCCGGCGGCTATACAGATAAGGACTGGTTCCACAATAACGCTTTGTGGTATGACAAGAACAGCCACGCTATCGTTCTGTCAGGACGCCATACGGACAGCCTTATCAGCATCGATTATGAAACAGGAAAACTGAACTGGATTCTGGGAGATCCGGAAAACTGGCCGGAAGATAAGAAAAAATATTTCTTTACTCCGGTAGGCGATGGTGATTTTGACTGGCCTTATGAGCAGCATGCCTGCCTCGTTACTCCGAACGGTGGAATCATGTGCTTTGACAACGGACATTACCGCTCTAAGATCCGGGAAAAGTTCCTTCTGAACCGCGACAGCTTTTCAAGAGGCGTCCTGTATCAGATTGATACGGAAAAGATGACGATTGAGCAGCTCTGGCAGTATGGAAAAGAGAGAGGAGAAGAATTTTTCTCTTCTTATATCGGAAATGTAGAATGGTACGGAGAGGGTCATTATCTTGTACACTCCGGCGGAATTCAGTATTACGGAGAACATGCGTCTGAGAAACCGGCGGCTCTTCTTCAGGGAGATCTCAATGTGCGGGCAGAGAGTATCACGGTAGAGGTTCTGCACGGCAAGGTGATTATGGAAATGAAGATTGAAGGAAACTTCTACCGCGCCGAAAAGCTTCCGCTGTATCACGACGGCGATAACCTGCCGCTGGGCGAAGCGCAGAGAGTAGGAAAGATGGGAGTCACACGGGAATTTGATACGCTGATTCCTATGGAAGCCTGCGGAGAGCTTCTTCCCTACCGCTACGAGGCAAGCGTGACAGAGGAAGAAGACCGGTTTACTTTTAAGGCTATTTTTGAAGGCGGTCAGCTCGTTATGCTGATGCTGGAAAATGCAGAGGAAGAGCATGGTTACTTTATTTCTACTTCCAAAAATAAATTCAACGCTTTGTGCTGCGGTACGTTTATCGAGAAAGATCCGAGAAATATCGTGCTGAGCATCAATAAAGCAGGACTTAAGGGAACCTTTGATTTACGGGTAATCGTAGACGACAAAAAATACGACACGGGAATTCAGATTACCTGCTGATATGCATGGAGGATGGAAATGGCAGATTATGATTTGATTATTATTGGCGGAGGTCCCGCCGGTATGACGGCGGCAATCTATGCAGTTCGCGCCAATCTGTCTGTATTGATGCTGGATCGGCTGGCGCCGGGCGGAAAAATTATCAATACGAATGAAATCCAGAATTATCCGGGAGCAGGCACTTTGAGCGGAGCAGATCTTGCGATTCAGATGTTTCAGCATACACAGGAGCTGAACGTTCCTTTTGATTATAAAACGGTCAAAAGCGTTCATGTGGAGAATGGTCTTAAAGTCGTATCCTGTGAGGAGGACGACGCGGTTTATACGGCGCATGCGGTTCTTCTGTGTACGGGAACCGATTCCCGCACGCTGGGCGTTCCCGGAGAAGACAGGTATCTTGGAAACGGGATCAGCTTTTGCGCAGTCTGCGACGGAGCTGCCTGTCAGGGAAAAAATGTGGTAGTTCTTGGAGGCGGCAATTCCGCTGTAGAGGAAGCCATTTATCTGGCTGGAATCGCAGAGACAGTAACGGTGGCAGTTCGTTCTTATTTAAAAGCAGATCCGGTTGCGTGCGACAAGTTGCGCTCTCTGAAAAATGTGAAAATATACGAAGGATGGGACGTGCAGGACTTCTACGGAGACTCCGGACTGGAGGGAGTTCATCTGAGAAACAGCCAATCAGGGGAAATCATGGAAGTTGGCTGCGCGCAGGTCTTTGAATATATCGGTCAGATTCCCGCTACTGCATGTTTTGCGGAGCTGGGAGTTCTGAATGAGGCAGGCTATGTAGAAACAGATGAGAGAATGACGACAAAGGTTCCCGGTATCTACGGGGCAGGCGACTGCATTGTGAAGCATCTGCGTCAGGTAATTACAGCCTGCGCTGACGGAGCAATCGCTGCACAGGAAGCGTCAAAGTATATACAAAGTGTAAAATAAG
>CAUWNO010000141.1:0-5621 GCA_963559965.1 uncultured Lachnospiraceae bacterium
CCTTTTGAGCTTCTTCCCCGTCCCTATCTTTACGATTCTCTGGAGCCGCATATCGATACGGAAACCATGTATCTTCATCATTCCAGACATCTGCGCGCCTATGTCGCCGGTCTGAACAGACTTCTTGACCCATACACAGAATTTCATGACTGGACTCTGGAAAAGCTTCTTACAGAAAGTAAAAAACTGCCAGAAGAAATCCGGCAGGACGTCATAAAAAACGCCGGAGGCGTATACAGCCACCAGCTCTATTTTGCGGGCATCTCGCCCTCTTCCTGCAAGCCGGACGGAAAACTTTTAAACGGACTGCTCCTCGACTTTCAGACATGGGATGCCTTTTATGAAGCTTTCTTCGAGACAGCTCTCTCCCTTACCGGCTCCGGCTATCTCTGGCTTGCAGCCGACGAGCGCGGAAAGCTGGTGATTCTGCCTCTTCCCAATCAGGAGACACCTCTGTCTGTTCATCTGACGCCCATTCTGAATCTGGATATGTGGGAGCACGCCTATTATCTGAAGCACAGAAACATACGGGCTGACTATATCCGGGCATGGTTTGAAATCGTCAACTGGAAAGAGGCAGAACGCCGCTATCAAAACGCCCTGCTTCAGAACGCTTTTTTGAGTTCCTCAACTTCTCCTTCATACTGATCAATGAGGATCTCCCTGCGTGCAATCGATTCGCAGAATGTTAAATATGGCTCCTCCACATTTCCTTCCTGCACAAATTTTTCATAGAGCATTTTCCCGATCGCCATATAATCTCTTTTTATTTCTCGCTCCTGACTATAAATCTGATTCTTTAATCTCGTCACCTCTGCGATCTCTTTGCTCTTACGGCTTACCGTATCGGCAGCTCCTGTAACAGCTCTTCCGATATCATCCCAAACATCTTTGTTCATGCTCTTTTTCTCCTTTCCAGAATCTCTGCCAGCATCCATGATGCCAGACAGACCCCCAGCGGCAGCAGCCACTGATATAATTTATATTCGTTAAATCCAACGCTGTGCGCCAATCTTACCAGAACACGATACACCAAAACATGCCACAGGTAAATATGCTGAGAATCCCTTTCTCCTATCCTTGCCAAAAGACTTCCTCGCCCGAAATCCGGGCGGGAGAGCGCCATGACAAAAATCACTCCGGCTGCCAAAACACTTCCCAGATAAAGCTCCGCCTCTCCCAGAAAAAACCACTCCGCCACAGACAGCGCGACTGCGGCAAAAAACGTCAGAATCCAAATCTGTGAAGAAAAAAGTCTTCCTCCTTCTCTCCTCTTCCAGCGGGCAGCAAACCAGTGCCCCCAGAGAAAAAACGGAAGACCTGTCAGCCAGAAATTTCTTACGAGAGCTATCGGCGTATGCCCTCCCATAGCTTCTACACCTTCTCCGAGAAAAAGTGACGCTCCAATCAGTAAAGGAATCAGAAAATACAGCTTTTCTTCCTTTCCTGTGCGGACCAGAATTCCATAAAAGAGATAGCAATAGAAAAGTGCTCCGAGATACCACAGGTGATACATAAACGGAGACTCATTAAAAAGAAGGAATCTCTTCACTGCCTCCCCGGAAAATATAAGCCGCACTGCCTCTCCGGAAAGCTCCCCCTTAAAATAAAACGTCAGGATCTTCCAGATAAGGTAAACTACGCTCGCCGTGAAAAGCGTTTTCGCTGTGCGGATCATCCGCCTGCGGATCGTTTCCGTCCCTTTCCCATACGAGAAATAACCGCTTATCATAAAAAACAGCGGAACTGCAAAACGGGCTGCCGCCTTCACTACCATTCCCACAGCTCCCGGGAAGCGGCAGTGAATCAGCACGACAGAAAAAGCTGCTGCCGCTTTCCAGACATTCAGACAATCGTTTCTCATTCCGTTTTACTTCTGCTCCGAAGCATCCCGGCTTTCCAGCGTCAGCACGCCGCGCATCGCAATCAGCGGTCCTCCTCTGTGCTCGATATACTCCCGCGTAATCGTTACCCTTCCAATATTGTCATCCTTCGGAATTTCATACATAATATCAAGCATAAATTCCTCAATAATCGCACGCAGAGCACGGGCGCCCGTGTCGCGCTCAAGGGCTTTCTCTGCTATCGCCTCTAACGCGCCCTCGTCAAATTCCAGCTGCACCTCGTCAAGGGCAAGAAGCTTCTGATACTGCTTCAAAATCGCATTTTTCGGCTCCTTTAAGATCCGCACCAGCATATCCTTTTTAAGGCTGTCCAGCGTACAGATAATCGGAAGACGGCCCAGAAACTCTGGAATCATACCAAAATTACGCAGATCCTCCAGTGTCACTCTGGAAAGAATATCCGGCTCTTTATCGTACTTATCCTTCAGATCTGCCTGAAATCCCATAGAAGACTTTTTATTCAGTCTTTCCTTAATTACATTTTCCAGCTCCGGAAACGCTCCGCCGCAAATAAACAGAATGTTTCTTGTATTCACTGTAGTCAGAGGAACCATGGCGTTTTTACTGCTTGCTCCTACCGGAACCTCAACCTCAGCGCCCTCCAAAAGCTTCAGGAGTCCCTGCTGCACGGATTCGCCGCTCACGTCTCTGTGATGCGTATCCTTCTTTTTAGCAATCTTATCGATCTCATCGATAAACACGATACCGCGCTCTGCCTTCTCCACATCGTTGTCCGCAGCCGCAAGCAGCTTTGAGATTACGCTCTCGATATCGTCTCCGATATATCCCGCCTCTGTCAGAGACGTCGCGTCCGCAATCGCAAGCGGTACGTCAAGCAGACGTGCCAGTGTCTTTACAAGATAAGTCTTTCCGCTTCCTGTCGGTCCAATCATCAGAATATTGGATTTTTCAATCTCAATCTCATCCTGCGTTCCCGTCGCCACCCGCTTATAGTGATTGTAAACCGCTACCGAAATCACCTTCTTGGCATAATCCTGACCTATCACATATTCGTCAAGGCTTGCCTTAATCTTATGAGGAGCAGGAATACTTCGGATATCAAACGCCTTCTCCGCTTTTTCCCCTTTCTCTTCTTTCGGCTTTTTCTTTTTCACCTTCTGCGGTCCCTGCATCATATTCTGCAGATCAGACAGATTAATCATGCTGATTCCCGGCATTCTGGAAAAATCAATATTGCCGTTCTGAATCGTATCCATCGTTTTCTGCATACATTCCGGGCAGATACTAATCCCCTGTCCAAGTGTAATCAGCTTTCCTGCTTTGCTCTCCGGTCTGTGACACAGAAAGCAGAATCCTTCATACTCTTTATCCTTATCGCCGTCCTCAGGATCTGCTCCGGCTCCATCCTGATCCAGAACATCCGCAGCCTCCTGCTCCGGCTTATCACTGTCTTTTAACAGATCTTTATCTTCCATATAGTTTTCTCCTTTTCTCCTATCGTTCAGTATAGCATAGAACAACAGCCGGGCGCAAGAAGAAGGGTCTTCCTTTTGCGCCCGGTCTTTTACAGCTTACTGTCTTACTGACTTGCCTTTTCTACATCTTCTTTTTTATCCAGCCTGATGTCCACTGTCTTTTCCTCATAGCCGCCGTCTTTCGGTGTCTGTACCGTCACCTCGACAGTCTCGCCTGCCTCATAATACCGGAGTCTCTCACTCAAAGCCTCATAGTTTGTTACGCTTATACCGCCGAATTTTATGATAATATCGCCCTTTTTCAGACCTGCTTCATCTGCCGCACAGCCGGGCAGCACAGATTTTATATAGATTCCCACCGGCATATCATACTGTTTTGAAATATCTTCCGGCACATCTAGGCAGGTAACTCCAAGGTAGCCCATATCCTCCGCCGCTACCTCCGAGCGCGTCTCCAGACTCTTCAAATCCCCGATAATCCCTTCTACATCAGAAATCGGAATCGCATATCCCATTCCTTCTACATAATTAGAGGAAAACTTTGCTTCATTAATACCGATTACTTCTCCGTTCATATTCAAAAGAGCGCCGCCGCTGTTGCCCGGATTAATCGCTGCGTCCGTCTGAATCAGCTTATTGCTGATAGTGCTTCCATCCTCATTCTGCAAGGACACCTCTCTGTCCAGCGCGCTGATGATTCCTGTCGTCACAGACTGTCCGTAACCCAGTGCGTTTCCAATCGCAACTACCTGTTCGCCTACCTTAAGCTGAGAAGAGTCCCCAATGCTTGCCGTCTTGATTTCCGCCAGCGTTTCCTCCGGAATCTCCGACAGCGGTACGGCAATCACGCCTACATCCTTCGCCGGATCGCTTCCCTTAATCTTTGCCTCCACAGCGCTCGCCTCTTCCTTGCCTTCGTCCACACTGAAGAGAACCGTCAGTGTCGTCGCTCCGGAAATTACATGATTATTCGTCACTATCAAAAGCTCCGAATCATTCTGCCCTATAATAATACCCGTTCCACTCGACGTCTCCTCCTGCTGCTGCGGCTGGCTGTACCATCCGAATCCCCAGAAATTCTGTACCTCTCTGACGCTGATATTGGTAATCGCCACAAGAGAAGGCATACACTGATCTACAATAGCTGTCACTGTCGCGTCACCTGACGGCGCCGCATTCCCAGGAAGCGGAACTGCCGGAGCAACCTCCTGCTCCTCCTTTTCTTTACTGCTTCCGGAAGCTACAGTCTTATCATTTTCAAACAGCTTTCCTCCCAGATAATTGGTTCCCTGGAAAGCCACTCCCGCCACGATACCGAAAACCAGAGCAAGACACACCGCTTTTACAACCGTACGCCCAAACCCCTTTTTCTTTTTCGGGGACACCTCTCCTATATTCTTACAATCTCTTCCTCTGCCGTCTGAGCCTGTATTATCCTGATAAAAAGGACCGCTGTACCGGTATTCGCTTCCTGAACCCGTGTCAGACGCTCCTCCTGAACGATCTGTCTGATTATCATACTCGTACATAAATAAAACTCCTTCCTCCGCTCATTTTCTTAAGTGTAACAGGTAATTGTGTTCAAATTGTGAGGAAAAAATTAAAAAAGAGGAAAGAGCTTCGATAACAAATAAGCTACAACCTCTTCTATACTTTCAACGCGCGAATTGAACTGCAAAAAATTAACTTTTCTTCATACAAAAACAGAGCTTCTGCTCCGCAGATTATTTATCTGCTTTTGCAGAAGCCCCATTTTTGTATTTTATCCTGATACCTCAGCCTTAAACTACTTCTTCTTATTTAAAATTCCAGAAATCTTCTACATTAGAACTGTCAACCATAAACAATTCAATATTTGTTTCTTCTGAAAGCTCACGTCCTTCAAAATAATCAATTGCACCCTCATATACAAACTGAGACAAAATCCACGCATCCACATTCAGACATGCCAGATAATTCGGATCTCCATCATGCAGCTTATTAAACGGTTCTGCACCGTAAGCTCCCATAGAGATAACTTTTACATCTGTATTGCCTGCTGCCTGAAGTGCAGAGCACGCACCCATCGCACCATTATCTACATCAGAAATAATAAAATCATACGGCTCTACCATAGAAGAAATCGCATTGTATGCAGTCTCACGATTACCCTGGGAATCATGATGACCTACAATCGTAATCTCACATCCTTCTTCATTCGCCTTATCGATAACTTCATGCAGTCCAATAAAACGGGACTGGCACTGCTCAGATACTGCATTTGTCAACTCTACCAGACGAC
>CAUWNO010000142.1:0-5575 GCA_963559965.1 uncultured Lachnospiraceae bacterium
GCATCTCGGATTTACGCAGCTAACGCTGCTCACCGCCGCATGGCTGAATAGTTACAAAATGTATGAATATACAAAATTATGTCCGGATTCTCTCAAGAATTATTACACTTCTTGGCTTTATTTTTAATTCTGCGCCTGTAATTATTGTATTTTCTGTATAAATTATTCCTGTCTCTCCTTCGCCCGTATCAAGCGCCGCCTTCCAGACGTACCCTTCCGGCAGCGGAACAAGCGGAACTACAGTCTCCTCCCACCAGGGATTCAGCGCAAGAAAGACGAGATCATCCTGTCCTCTTTTCCCGTCGTATCCTGCATACAGCACGCCGAAGGCTTTCGTGTCAGCCGTCAGAAAACCGTCCCATGCCTTCCCCGCGTGACAGCTGAGCTGCGGAAAACCGCACATCGCCTGCGGCAAATCACGGGTGACAGCCGGATGTCTCTTTCGGAAGGAAATCATAAAACGGAAAAACTCAAAAAGATCCTGGTTCTTTTCCAGGAGACCCCAGTCCAGCCAGGAAATCTCATTGTCCTGACAGTAGGCGTTATTATTTCCATACTGCGTATTGCCGAATTCGTCTCCTGCCAGAAACATAGGCGTTCCCCGGCTGCACAGAAGAACCGCGCAGGCATTTTTCATCAGCCGGATACGAAGCGAGCGAATCTCAGGGTCGTCCGTCTCTCCCTCTGCTCCGCAGTTCCAGCTTCTGTTGTCGTTGCAGCCGTCCGTTCCGTTCCATCCATTTGCCTCGTTATGCTTTTCGTTATAGCTGTAAAGATCTCGAAGTGTAAAACCGTCGTGGCAGGTAAGGAAGTTCACGGAGGAATTATATCCTGTATAACTGCCCCTCTCCTCCTCATAGAGATCGTCAGAGCCTGTAATCCGGCTGGCTGCCTCAGGAGCAAGCCAGTATTCTCCCTTCAGGAAGCTCCGGAGTGTATCCCGGTACTTTCCGTTCCACTCTGCCCACCGTTTCCAGGCGGGAAAGCTTCCCACCTGATAAAGACCGCCCGCGTCCCATGCTTCCGCTATCAGCTTTGTTCTTCCAAGCAGCGGATCAAAAGCGAGACGCTTCAGAAGCGGAGGATTGCTCATAGGAGAACCGTCTTCATTTCTTCCGAGGATGCTTGCCAGATCAAAGCGAAAGCCGTCCACCCGGTACTGGCTGACCCAGTACCGCAGCGCCTGCACAATCAGCTCCTGCACAATCGGATGATTACAGTTCAGCGTATTTCCGCAGCCGCTGAAATTGTAATAATAGCCGTCCGGCGTCAGCATATAATAAATCTGATTGTCAAAACCCTTGAAGGAAATAAATGGACCGTGCTCGTTGCCCTCTGCCGTATGATTGAACACTACGTCAAGAATCACTTCTATGCCTGCCGCGTGAAGGTCGCGTATCAGCTCTTTCAGCTCCGTTCCTTCCCGGTTATACTCTTCCGCCGCCGTATAGCTCGTATTCGGCGCAAAAAAGCTTACGGTATTATACCCCCAGTAATCAAGAAGCACGCGTCCATCCACCTCGCGCCTTCCCATGGTCTCGTCAAACTCGAAAATCGGCATCAGCTCCACTGCGGTAATCCCCAGTTCTTTCAGATAGGGAATCTTTTCCCGAAGCCCGGCGAAGGTTCCCGGATTTTCCACGCCGGAGGAAGAATGCTTTGTAAATCCTCTCACATGAAGCTCATAAATAATGAGATCGCTCATATCGTAAAAGGGGTCCGGCGCATCGCCCCAGTCAAAATTATTTTTTACAACGCGGGCATGGTAAAGACCGTCTTTCTTCTGACTTTCTCCCCATACGCTCTGTCCCGTCACTGCCTTTGCATAAGGGTCGAGAAGCACATGATCCCTGGAAAACAGCAGCCCTTTCCTGGGATTCCACGGTCCGTCCAAACGGTATGCATACTCAAACTCTTCGATATCCAGACCGAAGACTGTCATAGAGTATACGTTTCCGATTCTGTAATGCTCCGGAAACTTAAGAATACAGTACGGCTCCTCTTCTTTTCTGTGATACAGAAGAAGCTCGCAGGAAGTGGCTCCCTGAGAGTGAACTGTAAAATTAACGGCTCCTTCCAGCGCCGTAGCTCCGTACACCTCATAAAGTCCCGGACGTACCGGATATCCCGATACCACATCAAGCGGCTTTAACGCCCCATATTCCTCAGTCATCCTTTTTTCTCCTTTATGCTGACCATATTTCCATTGACAGAAAGCTGGCGGATGCTCCGCAGAAAGCTGGACAGACGGCTGTAGCCGTAATCCTTGATATCGAAAGAAGGATGTTTCTTGTGAATCTCTTCATATACAAGCGAGAGATTTTCTATCTGTCCGCCGCTGTCCTTTACAAAAAGAAGAATCTCCCTTTCCAGCTTCTGCCTGTCTATCTGTCCGCTCAGACCTACCGCATAGGCAGAATCTATCTTGTAAAGATATAATCTCGGACAGGTGTCCTGCAAAAAGACAACCAGCTTCGTATAGCCGTAATTACGCACATCAAAATCGGTAAACTTATCGTTGAGGCGGCTTCCTATCTCTCCGAGATAGGTAACCTTCCCCTTGTTCTCATTGTCGTTGATAATCGAAATAATTGCTTCTTCTATCTGAGAAAGAGGCGTTACGCCGCTTCCATGCTCCTCCTCGGAAGACTTTCCCCCTCTTTTGTGCGATCCCGGAACCGGCGCGGCGTCGCCCGCAGCCTCCAGATCGTTTACCTGCTTATTAATCAGATTCAGATGGATAAATTTGTTGCATGCCTTTGTCAACGCCATGGGCGTCTTCGATTCTCCCATGCCGATGATATACATGTTTTCCTCCCGAAGCCGCATGGCGAGACGGGTAAAATCGCTGTCGCTTGTCACAAGACAGAAGCCGTCCACCTTCCCTGAATAGAGAATGTCCATCGCATCGATGACCATCGCCATATCTGTGGCGTTTTTCCCCGTTGTATAGGCAAACTGCTGCACCGGCGTAATGGAATTTTCCAGAAGGATCTCCTCCTTCCATCCGTTCGCCTTATTGGACCAGTTTCCGTAAATGCGCCGGAAAGACGCATAGCCATAATTTTCTATCTCATTAAAAATACTTGATGCATACCGGGCGCTGATATTGTCTGAATCTATCAGAACCGCAAACTGTTTCTTGTCTTCAATCTGTTCCATAAGTCCCCTCTCCTTACTGCGAAGAACCTCCTTTTGGCTCTCCTGCTTTCCAGCTCTCGCTGGGCGTCATATTAAAGGTAATCTCATGCCCGTCCGAGTGAGCCACAATCGTTCCCTGCTCGTCCGTCCGGAATACCTGAATCCCCATTTCTCGAAACCGGTTCATCACCTCTGCATGCGGATGACCGTAGCTGTTGTCCTCTCCGCAGCTTATCACTGCATACTCCGGATTCACCGCCTTCAGAAATTCCTCCGTATTTGCCGTGCTGCTTCCGTGATGCGCCGCCTTGAACACATCTGCTGACAAATCAAAACCGCCTGCCAGCATATCTTCCTCAGAATCCTCTTCCGCATCTCCCGTGAAAAGGAAGCGGTTATCGCCATGCTCCAGAAGAATTCCTACAGAATAATCATTAGCATTACTTCCGTAATCGTCCAGAGGCGCAACAATCCGAAAAGACGCCTCTCCCAGAGGATAGACAGCTCCCGGCTCCGGACCGGTAAGACGATAGTCCTTCTGCCGCATGGTCTGTATGACCTCCTCATAAGTCTTCGTATCTTTCTCGTAATCCGGCATAATCACCGTTTTACAGTCAAATTTATAGAGAACCACATCCAGACCCCCGATATGATCCGCGTCAGGATGCGTCCCGATTACATAATCAAGCGTCTCGATTCCCTGATGCTCCAGATATGCCTGAATCTGTGTTCCTTTGCTGTTATTTCCCGCGTCAATCAGCATCGCAGCCTCTCCGCATCGTATCAGTGTCGCGTCTCCCTGTCCTACATCCAGATAATGAACCTCCAGAGAAGAGCCTTCCCGGAAATTGTCCGGAGCTGACTCTGCAAGTTTTTCCTTTACAGGATAAAACGCCGCCATACAAAGCGCTATCGCCGCCAACAGCAGTTTCTTTCCCTGTCCCCGTCTTCTTCTGTGTCTTCCTGCCGCCATATTTTGTCCTTTTGCAGCGGGCTTTTTCCCTCTGCCGTCCCACCGCCGCTGTCCTTTCTGTACGAACAAGGTGCCAGAGAGCTGTTCCGCTGTTCTTCCCTGGCACCCATATCGTTCCTGTATTCTCAGTTTCCTGATTTTTTAAACGCTTACTCTTATCTGGACAGAATCTCGTCTGCCAGACCTTCCATCACTACCCGATCTGCCGGCTTCATCGTAGAACGAACCGTTACGACCGTATCGCAAACTTCAATATTCTTCATCTTCTCAAGATGTCCGGACATCACACGCGCCGCAGACGGTGCCCATGTGCCGTTCTCAATCAGTCCGACCTTTCTGTTTCTCCAGGTCTTATATTCCAGATGCGTCAGGAAATCCTCCATCGGCAGGAATACACCGCCGTCATAGCTTGCCGCCGCCAGAATCAGTCTGTCATAACGGAAAGCCTCCGCCGTCACAAGAGCCATATCGTCTCTTGCAAGATCATAGACCTTCACCGGCATATCCGTTTTTCCGCGAAGAATCTCTGCCATCGTCTGCGCAGCCTTTGCCGTATTGCCATGGATAGACGCACAGGCAATCACAATTCCCGGCTCCTCCGGACGATAGCTGCTCCAGGTATCGTAAAGCCCAAGATAATATCCCAGATTCTCCTTCAGGATCGGTCCGTGAAGCGGACAAATCACTTCAATGTCAAGTCCCGCCGCCTTTTTCAGAAGAGCCTGCACCTGTACGCCGTATTTTCCTACGATATTGATAAAATAACGTCTGGCTTCGTCTGCCCACTCTTCTTCTGCATCAAGCGCTCCGAACTTTCCGAAGCCGTCTGCGGAAAACAGAACCTTCTCGGAAGATTCGTAGCTGACCATAACCTCCGGCCAGTGTACCATCGGAGCCATCACAAAGGTAAGCGTATGCTCTCCAAGGCTTAACGTATCTCCTTCCTTTACTGTCACGCAGCGGTCTGAAACGTCCATATCAAAAAACTGCGGCAGAAATGCAAAGGTCTTCGGATTGCTCACCAGCTTCATCTGCGGATACTTCTCAGCCGCCTTCTGAATATTTCCGGCGTGATCCGGCTCCAGATGGGAAATCACAAGGTAATCCGGCGTACGTCCGCCAAGTACCTCCTCCATGTTGGCAAACCACTCGTCTGTGGCGCGCGGATCCACCGTATCCATAATTGCCACCTTCTCATCCAGAATCAGATAAGAATTGTAGGAAACTCCGTTCGGTACCTTGTACTGGCTCTCAAACAAATCGATCGTCTTGTCATCTGCGCCTATATAGTAGATAGAATCCGTCACTTTACTGTGCATGTCTGTTCATCCTCCTGCTTCATGTATTTTCAATCATCCTATCAAATTGTACACAAGATTGTCTCCCGTGGCAAGTCTCTTTCTTACTTTTCTTCCTCTCCGGCTCCTGCCATCGGATATTCCGGCGATTTTCCCAGAACCT
>CAUWNO010000143.1:0-5535 GCA_963559965.1 uncultured Lachnospiraceae bacterium
TTGAACCCAAAAGTTTTTTCAGGAAGTGATAACCTTGGTTCCTCCTTAGGAGGCGTGTGCTCTATCCAGCTGAGCTATATGGACATAGGGAAATCCTCACTCTTGACGGATATCCAGTAAAGAGTGTACCATAAAATGAGAAGGCATACAAGGGGAAAATATAAAAGGAGGAAAAATGGAACGGGAAATAGATTTGAATGAGGTTTCGGACGGACGGCTTTATGGGCTTAGAGATATGGTAAAGGCAGACTGCGGAGGATGTCAGGGCTGCTCGGACTGCTGTGAGAGTATGGGAAGCACGATTATTCTTGATCCCTACGATGTCTGGCGGCTGACAGAGGGGCTTCATGTGAGCTTTGATGAGCTTTTGCAGGATAAGCTGGAGCTTAATTTAGTAGAAGGAATTATTCTGCCGAATATGAAGACAGACGGAGAGAGCGAGAGGTGCGGCTTTCTTAATAAAGAAGGAAGATGCAGTATTCATGCGCTGCGTCCGGGATTCTGCCGCATCTTTCCGCTGGGCAGGATTTATGAAAACGGAGGCTTCCAGTATTTTCTGCAGGTACATGAGTGCAGGAAGGAGCCGAAGCTGAAGGTAAAGGTTCAGAAATGGATTGATACGCCGGATGTAAAGCGGAACGAGAAATTTATTAACGACTGGCATTATTTTCTTAAAAAAGTAACCGCCCGGCTGGAGCAGTCGGACGGTGGTGAATATCAGAAAATGGTTGATTTGTATATCCTCAAAAGTTTTTATCAGAAGCCATGGGATCAGAACCGCGGCTTTTATGAGCAGTTTGACGAAAGACTTGAGGAAGCGAGAGGTATTTTACAGGTCTAAATCATCAAGAGAACTGTTTCTCTTTTTCGGCGTGCGGCGGAATCTTCCGTTTGCGCGCCGTCTTCTTCTTGCCAGAAGCTTTCTGCGTCTGCGCGCCTTACGGTGAACGGCAGAAGCAGAGGAGATTCCGAAGGAGAACTGGAAGCTCTTCATCAGGTGACGAATGAGACGGTAAAGCAGGAAAAGCAGGACGGCTGCGCCGATAAAAATCAGAATCAGGCGCACATTAATTTTGATAAAACGTTTCGGAGTAACCTGCTCTTCTTCCGTGCCTGTTTCCTTATCGAAAGTAAATTCCTGAAGTCCTTCTTTTTCAAGCTGGATGGAAGCCGTTCCGACGGGCTGTTCCTGATAAGTATAGGAAAGCGTCGCGATGACATCGGAATCAGCGCTGCCCTCCTGAAAGGTCAGAACAGGAGAGGCTTCAGAAAAGTCCACGCCGGAGGGAAGAACAATTCCATCGTTTTCATTGATGGAAATCAGGGGAGCAGACTGCCCGAAGACAGCGCTTCCAATAAAAAAGGAATTTGGATTTTTAATTGAGAAATTCACTTCGTTTTCTGAGACGTTTATCATGTTGAAATTCTCAGAGGCATAGTCCAGCAGAAGGGCGGTGTCTGGAAAAAGAGGAACTCCGCGTTCTGCTGTTCCGGCTGTGCGCATGGTAACGACGATAAGCGTCATGCCGCTGCGTTCAGCAGCTGTGACAAGCGTATTTTTTGCTTCTGTAGTACCGCCCGTTTTTCCGGCAATTACGGTGTCGTCCAGATAGGCGGAGCTTCCTCTGTAAGGAGCAATCATACAATGGTGATTTGTCATGTAGGTAATTTCATCATCTTTATTTGTAGCGCGCATCTGGTATTTGGCAGTCCCTGAGATGCGGACGAAGTCTTCGTTCTGAAGGGCAGCCTGCATAATAAGCGCCATATCGTGGGCTGTCGTATAATGCTCCGGATTGTGAAGACCGTGAGGATTGACAAAATGCGTATTGGCACAGCCAAGCTCGACAGCTTTTGCATTCATCATCTCCACAAAGGCATCGATGGAACCGGCTACATGCTCGGCAAGTCCGTTTCCACATTCGTTGGCAGACTCCAGAAGAAGGGCATAGAGAGATTCCTCCACAGTCAGTTCCTCGCCCTCCGTCGTTCCGATGGTGCTGCTTCCCGCTTCGATGGAATGGGTTGCATAGTAGGAATAGGTGACGATCTCATCGAGAGAGCAGTTTTCCAGAACCACAAGAGCCGTCATAATTTTCGTGATACTTGCTGGATAATTCACCATATCCATATCTTTATTATAAAGAATCGTTCCTGTCGAAGCTTCCATAACAACGGCAGATTCTGCATAAATCTGAGGTCCCTGGGGCCAGCCTTCGATCTGATTGGAATCGATGGTTTTTGCATAGGCAGCCTGACGTTCCTGTTCAAGTTTTTCGGCAGCAGCTTTTTCGGCGGCTGTCATTTTTCTTGCGGCGTCGGCGGTAACGGGGAAAAAACAGAGTGATCCGACGATGGAAAACGCCAGAAGACCTGTGATAATGCGACGTGAAAATTTCATTCTATAGTAACTCCTTTGAGATAGATTTAAGATAAAATTTCTGATAAAAAAGCAATATTTTCAGGACACCGGAAGGCGTCCTGAAACAATTTCGTAATAATTACAAGTGTAAGTATATGTTATTTTTTTACGGCATGCAAGGGATAATCATAAAACTTTAAATTTCCTTAAGAAAAAACAAGGCAAAAAGAGGGCAAACAGTTGACAAATCCCGTAAAAACAGGGTATACTAGGGTCGTTCAGCAAAACGATCGCCTGCATTTGCAGGCAGGAGAGAATAAGACAAAAGGCAGAGACGAAGACAGTAGAAAAGGACTGAAAGGCAAAGCGAGCCGGGGAGGGTGCAAGCCCGGAGCGAGTAGGACTTTTTGAAGATCACTTCTGAGCAGCGGGCTGAAAGAGCCGAAAGGCTTTCAGGCTTCGACGGATTTCCCCCGTTACAGGGAAACACATGTGATGGCATGTTGTAATTAGGTGGTTTAAGCGAAAGCAGTAGGCTTCCGTCCTGTTACAGGAGGGGAGCCTTTTTGTTTTATATTTCAACAAGGAGGCTGCAGAATGTACGAAAAAGTATCAAAAAATCTGAATTTCGTAGAAAGAGAAAAAAATGTAGAAAAGTTCTGGAAAGAAAATCATATCTTTGAAAAAAGTATGGAAAACCGGAAGGAAGGAGAGACGTATACCTTCTATGACGGACCGCCTACGGCGAACGGAAAGCCTCATATCGGCCATGTGCTGACCCGTGTTATCAAGGACATGATTCCGAGATACAGAACCATGAAGGGCTACATGGTTCCGAGAAAAGCAGGCTGGGATACGCACGGACTTCCTGTAGAGCTGGAGGTCGAGAAGCTTCTCGGACTGGATGGAAAAGAACAGATAGAAGAATACGGTCTTGATCCGTTTATCAGTAAATGTAAGGAAAGCGTATGGAAATATAAAGGAATGTGGGAGGATTTCTCCGGTACGGTAGGCTTCTGGGCTGACATGGACGATCCGTATGTCACATACCATGACGATTACATTGAGTCTGAGTGGTGGGCGCTCAAAGAGATCTGGAAGAAGGGACTCCTTTACAAAGGTTTCAAGATTGTTCCCTATTGTCCGCGCTGCGGAACGCCTCTTTCAAGCCACGAAGTGGCGCAGGGCTACAAGTCGGTAAAGGAGCGTTCGGCAATCGTGCGTTTCCGTGTGAAGGGCGAGGACGCTCATTTCCTTGCATGGACGACGACTCCCTGGACTCTGCCCTCCAACGTGGCTCTCTGCGTGAATCCGGATGAGTTCTATGTAAAAGTAAAAGCGGCGGACGGCTATGTTTACTATATGGCGGAGGCTCTTCTTGATAAGGTGCTCGGCGGTCTGGGAGACGAGGAGAAACCGGCTTACGAGGTTCTGGAGCGTTTTGCAGGAAAGGATCTGGAGTACAAAGAATATGAGCCGCTCTTTGCCTGTGCGGGAGAAGCGGCAGAGAAGCAGAGAAAGAAAGGCTTCTTTGTAACCTGCGACAGCTACGTTACGATGTCAGACGGTACAGGAATCGTTCATATTGCTCCGGCATTCGGTGAAGACGATGCCAAGGTAGGAAGAAAATACGATCTTCCGTTTGTGCAGTTCGTAGACGGAAAAGGCGATATGACGGAAGAAACTCCGTACGCAGGTCTTTTCGTGAAGAAGGCAGATCCGGAGGTTCTTAAGGATCTGGACAGAGAAGGAAAGCTGTTTGATGCTCCGAAGTTCGAGCATGACTATCCGTTCTGCTGGCGCTGCGATACGCCGCTTATCTACTATGCGCGCGAATCCTGGTTTATCAAAATGACGGCAGTAAAAGAGGATCTGATCCGCAACAACAATACGATCAACTGGATTCCGGAAAGCATCGGAAAGGGACGTTTCGGAGACTGGCTTGAGAATATTCAGGATTGGGGAATCAGCCGAAACCGTTACTGGGGAACGCCGCTGAACGTATGGGAATGTGAGTGCGGCTGCCAGCACTGCGTCGGAAGCCGTCAGGAGCTTTTTGAGATGAGCGGAGACGAGAGGGCGAAGACCGTAGAGCTTCATCGTCCGTATATTGACGAAATTACTATAAGATGCCCGGAGTGCGGAAAGCCCATGCACCGTGTTCCGGAGGTCATTGACTGCTGGTTTGATTCAGGAGCAATGCCTTTTGCACAGCATCATTATCCGTTTGAGAATAAAGAGCTTTTCGAGCAGCAGTTCCCGGCACAGTTTATCTCCGAGGCAGTAGACCAGACAAGAGGATGGTTCTATTCTCTGCTGGCAGAGTCTACGCTTCTGTTTAACAAAGCTCCTTATGAAAATGTTATTGTTCTGGGCCATGTACAGGATGAAAACGGACAGAAGATGAGCAAGTCCAAAGGAAATGCAGTCGATCCCTTCGATGCGCTGGAGACCTACGGAGCAGACGCTATCCGCTGGTACTTCTACATCAACAGCGCGCCGTGGCTTCCGAACCGTTTCCATGGAAAGGCAGTAACGGAAGGCCAGAGAAAATTCA
Source organism: uncultured Lachnospiraceae bacterium (assembly GCA_963559965.1). GTDB lineage: Bacteria > Bacillota > Clostridia > Lachnospirales > Lachnospiraceae > Laedolimicola. Next base: position 4,920 of record CAUWNO010000143.1, read on the forward strand.
TGGGTACGCTGTGGAATACCTACGCGTTCTTTGTTCTGTACGCAGATATTGATAACTTTGACGCGACAAAATACGAATTGAATTACGACAGCCTGAACGTAATGGATAAATGGCTTCTTTCTAAGCTGAACACGGTAGTAGGAGAGGTAGATTCCGATCTGGAGAACTACAAGATTCCGGAGGCGGCAAGAGCGCTGCAGGAGTTCGTAGACGATATGAGCAACTGGTATGTGCGCCGCAACAGAGAGCGCTTCTGGGCAAAGGGAATGGAGCAGGATAAGATCAACGCATATATGACGCTTTACACCTCTCTTGTGACGATCTGTAAGGCGGCTGCTCCGATGGTTCCGTTTATGACAGAGGATATTTACCGCAATCTTGTATGCAGCATTGACAAGACGGCTCCGGAAAGTATTCATCTGTGCGATTTCCCGACTGTAAAGCAGGAATGGATCGACGAAGAGCTGGAAAAGAATATGGATGAGGTTCTGAGAATCGTTGTTATGGGACGCGCCTGCCGCGACGCCGCAAAGATCAAGAACCGTCAGCCGATTGCTCAGATGTATGTAAAGGCTCCCTATAAGCTGGAAGAGAATTACTGCGAGATCATCCGCGA
>CAUWNO010000144.1:0-5533 GCA_963559965.1 uncultured Lachnospiraceae bacterium
TCCTTTCTGAGGGGCTGCCCGCACCGCTTTTTTCACATTTTTTCTATCATGACCATCGCCTGATAAAGCGCGCAGAACCGCCTGTATTTCTGTTCATATTTTTCACAGGCATGCGGCTCATAGCGACGTTCCGGCTTATTCGCCTTTTCCGCTGTCTTCCGATATTCCTCCGCTGTCTTTTCCTGCGCAGAAGCTATTATTGCCGCTCCCAGACAGGCTGCTTCTTTTTCCTGCGGAACTACCACCGGAATTCCCGTAATGTCCGCCTGCATCTGACACCACACGTCGCTTTTTGCCCCTCCACCTATGGCAATAATATAACACACTTCTGTCCCTGCTGCACGCATTGTTTCACAATTTTTCCGCAGCAAAAATGCAACTCCCTCCATCACAGCCGCCGCCATATCAAACGCGTCGTTTTCCGCACGGAGTCCGTAAAACATCCCACTTGCATTTTCTTCAAATTCCGGAGCATTCGTCCCCACCAGATAAGGCAGGAAAATAATTTCTCCCGGCAGTGTTCTCTGTGCCAGTTCCTTGTTGATTCTGTCATAGCTCACGTCCGCCATGCAGCTGCTTCGGAACCATTCAAGACATATGCCTCCGCTCTCAGCGACAGGAAGCATCACATAAGTATCCGGAAGAAAGCCGTAATGCATGGCAATTCCTTTCTCCGCTCCCCCTTTTGCGTCTCCTGCGATAGCTGCAAGCGCCATCACCGTTCCCGTGGAAAGATTCATTCCTCCCTGTCCTACGTTTCCTGTTCCGACCATTCCCGCAAAATGATCCAGCGTCCCTGCATTAACAAGAACCTCTGCGGAAAGCCCCGTCTCTTCTGCCACTTCTTTTGTTATCGTTCCCAAATCTGTACAAGGCTCTGTCAGTGGAGGAAGCTGCTCCTCTTTGATACCTACGGCATCAAGCATCTCTTTCCAGTAACACTTCTGATAAATGTCGAAATAAAAGGAAAATGTAGCAATCGAACGCTCTGCCCTTTTTACTCCTGTCAGGAAAAATCCGATGTAATCCTTCAAAAGCATATACGTTTTTGCTTTTTCAAAAATATCCGGCCTGTTTTTTTGAAGCCAGAGAATTTTTGTCGCCGGCCAGGTTGGAAAAATCCCCTGCTGCCCCGTCACTTGTCTGTACTGTTCCTGCGAAAACAGCTCTCCAAGCCGAACACATTCCTCCCGCGAACGTTCATCCATCCATGATACAGCGTTCATCAGAAGTCTGTCATCCTCTCCCAGAATGACAAGTGTTTCCGCCTGCCCGGTCAGACCGATCCTGCTTATTTCTTCCTTTTTCACTCCCGGACAGCAGGTAAGACGTTTCAGAACGCAGAGAAGCCCTCCTGCAAGCTTCTCTGCATCAAATTCAACCATAGTTCCTCTTTTTTCATACTGCATAGGCTCTGACTCTACCGCCAGACATGTAAATGCTTCATCATAAACAGCCGCCTTCAGATTGGTCGACCCCAAATCAATTCCTATATACTGCATACTAATTTCCCCAAAGCTTTGCTATACACTCCAGTGTCTTTTCTACCAATTCTGCCCCTCCGTCCGGACCGCACGTCGTGGACGCCGGTTTTGAACTGTAAGAACCTCCTGCAACGGCAGCCTTAGTCGGAAGGTATCCTCCGCATCCGTTTGTGAGCTGAAGGATGAATACCTGCTCCGCTTCTGCCCTTGCTTTTATCTGCTTTCCATAAGTCTGATAAAGTTCAAAGGGGTTCGTCGCAAAAGCTGCTCTTCCAAGACGTATCACATGACAGTCAAATTCATAAAACGGACAGGATTTCTGCTGCTGATAGCGAAGTATCACACCCTGCGGCTCAAATGCCTGAACGAGCTCTTCCATATTCATAGGATGCTCGGCAGAAAACTTTCTGTGAATCTCTTCTACCTGTTTTTTCGCTTCCTCATAATCCTCCTCTGAAACTTGACGAATCGGAAGTTGCATGCGAATTACTTCATGTTTAAACACCGGCCGGGTTTCGATATAATTTCTTGCAGTCTTATATCCTCTCTGCACGGCATCCGCAATTCTCTCGCCTGCCGCCTGACATATCAGAGTCATATCAAAATTGCGAAGAACCTCTTTTGTCTGTCCTCCCCACTCTTTCAGCGCCTTTTTATTTGTCTTAGAATACTGAACAAGATCTACCGGACACAAATCTCCTGCTGCTCCGCAGACAGGAAGAATATAAACATTTTTCTTAAGCCGCTCTCTTATTGCGTCTCTCGCCGGTCCCCAGTAATCTGCCGACAGAAAACGGTGCAGCTCATAGACCTGAGACGGACAGGGCACGTTGCAGATTACGCCTGTCACTTCCCGGTTCTCATCCCATGTAAAAAGTAGCTCCAGAGACGTATCTGCTCCATCCTCAAATCCCTGAAAATTTCTTTGAGAGCAATCTCCGTACATCACTGTCTCCAATCCCTTTTCCGTCTCAAACTGCGCTCTGCGGCTAAACGCCACGGCTGCGTATTCATGAACCGTACTGATTCCTCCAAGACGTCTTGCCTCCCACGCATCCAGAATCAGCGCCGAAATTCTGTCTGTAAAAAAATCCTCCGCCTCATCTTTGCAGAGCATTCCTTCCGGGGTCTCAAACGGCGGCAAAATCTCAGGCGCGTATACCTGTTCATTCTCTCTGCGCATAAAATCGTCGTAAAACGAAGAAGATGTATGCGTATGTGTTACGCTGAAAGTGATTTTATCAAAGGGGATTCCTTCCGCTTCCGTCTTCTGGCGCAGTTTCCTCATAGCATGAACAGGCACCTCCGTCATGTCCATCGATACAAACACAGCCGTCTCTTCCCCTCCATCGAACGCCACTGCCGTCGCCGTAAGCGGATCGTGTACATACTCAGACGCTCTCATGTACATCTGACCTTCCATAATAACCGGAACAGACGGCGTAAGATCTGTCTGCGCCCATCCTATCTTCAATCCTTCTTTTCTCACTTCTGTCACATCTCCTTCCAGACACTTTCCTTAAATCATTTCTATATCCATTATTTTGCAGAAATCCCGGATTTCTTCTGTCCAGTCGCCATATGCGACAAGAACATGCTGACTTGAAACCTTCTGGGCAAATTCCTCTACCGTACAGCAGTCCGGAAATACCTCCAGGCTCGGAAGCTGAGGCGCCGGTTCCTCCCATCCATATTCGTTCCATGGCTCCGGTGTTCTGGCTTCCGCCGTATACACATGCATTTTATAGGCTCCATTTATGTAAATCAGTCTTGCACATGTTACATAGCCTGTTTTTACTTTCGACACATTCAGAAGAGACGCCGAAAGCAGTCCGAAGGCTGCCGGAAGAACCTTCACCTCTCCTTCTGTGACAGGCTCCGGAATAAAATCAGGAACTCCTATCAACATACTCTTTTCAAAAAATTCATAATACTCAAGATAAGGCACCGTCTGTCCTGTCAGCTCTCCCAGAATCATCTGCGTCGCCGCTCCCATAATATCATTTTCCGGCACTGTATGTATTCCATACCAGCGTTCCAGCAGCATAAATACCATAGCAGGAGGAAAACCAAGCAGTTTTTTCATACCGTCTACATCGATAAGTGAAATTGCCTTATACCCTCTCTCCTCTACCTTTTTGCCGACAGCCAACGCATAACGGACGCCTTTTTCAATCACTGCATCGTCACAGTCCGCTTCAAAATGCCAGTGTTCTTTTACATATCTTACATTTTCTTCTACTTTTTCTTCCGAAAGCCCCTCCAAGTTCTGAACCATTTCCAGCATTTCAAAAGGCTCTACTTCAATTCCCAGCTTTCCGCGCATGGAATTTCCTTCAAACTGCGTTCCGTAAAGAAGCATATCCCGGTATCCCATGGTTCCTATTTTTGCATCTCTGAGCGCTGCCCGGGCATGACACGCAGAAATATAGCTGTCTATCTTTTTCAACGGAAGCGGCTTATTTACAATGCTGTATACATACTTAAACGTATATCCCATAGCCTCCAGCGCCGGACGAAGAGCCGTCGTTCCAGCCTGATCTGCCGTTGTAATAAGTTTCCCGTTTTCATACCATCCGCAAAGTCCCCAGAGCAGCATCGGAATATGGCGGAATCTGTCTGTTACATGAATAACTGCATGCGTAGGAATCCAGCCTGCCACACAGAGAATCAGACAATCATACTCTTTCCCCTCCAGTATACCGACAGCCCTGTCTCCTGTTTTGTACTCTGTATCGTCTATCACAATCCCTGCATCTGTCAGTTCATAGCCCCTTGTCTTCAGCCCTTCAAGCGCCTCGTCGTGCTTGATTTGAAGCCGTTCCATCGGCGTATTAACTTCTCCGAAGCATACAAACCCCACTCTTTTTTTCATACTTAACCCACCTTTTCCTTTCCTGTATTGAATCTGACATTCCTTTTATGATAGTATCATTCTATAGAAACCATTCACTTTAAAACAAAATCTTCGCAGTATAAGCTTATCTCTGCGATACCCGGAGGTAACCAGTCCATGTCAACTCTTGCAGATATTGCAGCCATAGCCGGAACAAGCATTTCTACCGTTTCCAGAGCTTTGAAAAACGATCCCCGTATCAGCAAAGAAACAATTCGCAAAATTCAAAGTATCGCTGCCGATACCGGTTACGCCAAAATCGGCGGCAAGTCCGGACAGGCAGGCTGTTTCCCAAAAACAGTAACCCTGATCATTCCCGAGGTTCTTTCCGGATACTATGCGCGCATTGTCCATCTGACGCAAAAGAATCTTCTGGCACGCAAATATTCCCTTTCCGTGCGCATTACCAACTTCGACACCGCCGTTCTTATCCGCCATCTGAAGGAGCTTCGCTCCGAAAGGATCAGCGGACTTCTTATCGTACTTGACGACGCCGAGAAGCTGTCCGACGACGTTCTGTCGCTGATAACCGCCCTCAGCTGCCCCGTCATGTTTATTACCTCACGCTATATCTCCAATCTAGATTTCGACAATATCTATCTGGATGAACAGCGTGGCATTTCCATGGCAATCGACCATCTGAACGCCCGCGGATGCAAAACCATCGGCTTTCTGGGAGAACAGAACACTCTTGGCCGCCTGGAATATTTTCAAAACACCATGCGCTCTCACGGTTTTTCTCTCAACGAAGATCATATCGTCCTGACCTCTCTCAGAGCCGAAAGCGGCGGCTACCAGTGTATTCAAAAGCTGCTGTCCCGAAACTGCGCTCTGCCCGATGCCCTTTTTGCAAGTTACGATCAAATGGCTGTAGGCGCAATCTGCGCTCTGCTCGAAGCCGGCATCCGTGTTCCCGAAGATATCGCTCTCCTTGGCTTTGACGATCTGCCGATTTCCAAATTTGTATACAAAGGAATCACCTCGATACAGAATCCCTGCGAAGATATGATTTCTGTTTCCTGCCGAATTCTCCTGAACCGAATCAACGGAGATCATTCAGCACCGCAACAGATTGCCCTTAAACCCTCTCTCGTCATCCGGGGAACTGCCTGATTTCTCAGACAGCTTTCTTTCCCCGGCTGTGAACGTCCGC
>CAUWNO010000145.1:0-5516 GCA_963559965.1 uncultured Lachnospiraceae bacterium
GCGCGACCTTGCCAAGGTCGAGACCGCGGGTTCGAGCCCCGTCTATCGCTCTCAGAAAAGGAATCCTGAAATTCAGGATTCCTTTTTTTATTGTATTTTCCGTTTACTATCTTTTCTGTTTCTTATCCGTTCTGCACACAGACGGAAAGTTCCCGCTCTTTTATCGGATGTCTGATGACAGTTTTCCATTTTTCCGGAGCAGTCCTTCTTGCATCAGACAGATAAATCTCATGGTGCAGCCTGTCTTTGTTCATATCATTAACATATCCATTCTGCTCTAAATACGCATCCATAAGCGCAACGGTTGCAGGTTCCTCATCAAATGCTCCCAAGTGCATAATTTGAACACATAATCCCTCGTCTATCGTAAAATACTCCGCAGATGAACAATCCAGCTTCTTCTTTCTGCCTGCTGTTTCTACTGCCCAGTCAAAATCCTCTTTAGAAACAAAATCAGGCAGGCGAATAACTGAAATCCAGTTAAAATTAGCTTTGTTCGTGTAATCCACACCCTCAACATCATCCTGCCACCAAAATCCTTCAAGCGGAGGTACCACATATTCAAAGAAACCTTCGATTTTATAATCTGTCTTATAACTCATTTTTAACGTATAGGCAACAGCGTATAAAATACTAATCGCTTTCTGATATGCGCCGTCTTCTTCGTTTGGATCACCTTTACCTCTGACCGCAATATAATTAGCCTTTGGAATCTTTACAATTTCCGGTTTATTCTTCGGCATATAAAATTCTTTGTACTCTTTCTTAAAATCAAACGCCATCATTTCCTCCTCTCACTCTAAACAGCCCTAGTAATTCTGTAAACTACGCCCAACTGTGCCGGATCTGTTTCCTGAATCATTCCATTAAACCATATGGTGACAATATCTCCGATCTGAACATCTTCCGTCAGATTTTCTGCCGATACATAGTAATCGCCGCCGTTCATCTGAAATCCTTCTGCCGTACTCACATGCGTTACAAGAAGCTCTCCGCCTGCTGTGATTTCTTTTACCTCGCCATTAAAGCTGATAACCTCCATTGGAATTGACGTATCTTCTTTTTCCATATCCCGGAATATCATCCGTTCTCCATCTATGACTACTATAATGTGACCTTCCGAACTTCTCTGGTACGGATATCCCGTCCCGAAATTTGACTGATCATTTTCTGACGGCAGCTCAGTTCCTGCCACTGCCGACACAATTTCTCCGTCCATTGTTCCGCATCCGGGCATGGAAGCAACATATCCCGTATCTTTATATAAAATACCATCGACCATAACGCACGGAGGATATGCCCCGTTATCCGCCGCCTGTCCAGTCTGCTGTTCATTCTGTCCTGCATCCTGAGTGTCTTTATGTTCTGTCTCTTCTGAAATATTTTCAGACACCGGATTTCCATTTTCCTGCGGATTTTCATTTTTCTGCGGTTTCCCGCATCCCGCCAGTGCAAGAAGCACCACACACAAAAACATATAAGTTTTCTTTTTCATAGCGCACACCTCCTCAATAAAATGCAAATTCTTTATAAAAAAAGACACTGTATTTCAAGTGCCTTTTTCTGTTACGCTGAATAGTTACGCATTTATATGTTACCGCTTCTTTATTCATTTCGAATAGCTGCCAGAGGACTGAGCTTCATAGCACGCATCGCCGGGAAAAGTCCCGCAAGCATACCAATCAAAACTGCGAACACAAGGGCCATTCCTGTCAGGTACAGCGGAATATAAGAGATATTTGCGTAATAGCTTTCCCTGACCACAAAGTTAATGAGCCCTGATATCCCATAGCTCAGGATAATACCTATTACCCCTCCTATCAGACCGATAAAACCTGCCTCTGCCAGAAACATATTCCTGATAGCGGAAAGATCGCAGCCAAGCACCTTCATGACGCCTATCTCTTTTGTACGCTCATAGATAGACATCATCATCGTATTGGCAATTCCGATAGCCGCTACGAAGAGGGATACAGCTCCTATGCCGCCCAGTGTCGCCTGAATCGACTTAGACTGCTCCTGCGCCTGCTCCATCCATTCCGCATTGCTCTCCGCCTGAAGCCCAAGCGCGCGAATCTGCTCCTGTACCGCCTTGACGTTCTCCATCTTATCTACGCGGATATATGCCTGATTATAATAAATCTCCTTATACGGTTTTCCCTGACTGTTCGTCGGCTGACCCGGAATAGCTTTTCCCTTAAAAGCCTTCTTAAGCTCTGCCTTCAAAGCGTTTATATTGCAGAGAGCATAACCGGAGTTTTCACTATACTCGTTCAGCTCTCCCTTAAGCAGTCCGCTCGCAGGAATCATATATTTCTTGGGAGCCGGAATCGGCGCTCCGTTTTCGTCTGTCCCTCCGTACTTGCTGTTCCAGTAAGCATCCGAATCAAGAATCATGAAAATCGGATCATTCATCAAATCAACGTCTGCCGGCTCATTCAGCTCATAATAGGGATACTGATTCGTCTTCGCATTATAGAAATCAGTGATAACTGTATTTCCATAGAGAAGCTTCAGCTCCGTATCCGACGTCGGAATCTCTCCTTCCGCCAGCTCGAGGTTCATTTTTTCCAAAGCCTCAACACTCATACCCTTGATATTGATATTTGCTTCCCAGACTCCCTGCTTGGCAATTGCGTACAGCGTCAGAACCGGGGAGGCTATCTCTACATGCTCCAGCTGCGACAGCGTCTCTATCATGGCATCGTCTATCCTGATCGGTTCGTTGCTTTCTGTACTGCTGCCGCTTGACACCATAGCGCTGTCCGACATAAATACAACCGAGCCGCCGCTTTCATTTCCGTACACGGTAATCGTCGTCAGACCTCCGTACTGCTCTATCTGTTCCATATTTGTCTTATTGAGCCCCAGACCAAGCGAGATCATAACCACAATCGACGCCGTTCCGACCGTTACGCCGAGAACCGTCAGCACAGTCCGAAGCTTTCTCCGCCACAGGCTGCTGAGACTCATTTTGAGTAAATCACCAAAGCTCATGGACTACTCCTTTTCTTCTTCATCCGCAGAAATCTCCTGCTCCTCTGCCTCTTTAGAAAGCTCTACCTCTTCCAGCTCCGGAAAATCATCCTCCAGCTCCTGGAGCTCCTGTGCATGCGCTTTTTTCTTTTTCTTCTTCAAAATTATAATTACCACTACGACAGCAACTGCAATCACAGCCAGAGGAATGAGTATGTACCAGAGCTTAAAGCCTCCCTGCTCTTCCATTCCAGGATCCATCATATCCCCCATTCCCATATCGTCAGGAATAAACGGCTCTGTCACAAAAAGATTCATTTCCTTTTCTATGGTCGTAGCTTCTCCCGCCTCGTCCTCGAAGGTAATCACAATTTTCACAATTCCTTCATCCATCGTAGGCGCTGCGCCGCTCAGATATGCGTCTACATTTGCCGTTGCTCCCGGCTCAATGTTTCCAAGATAGGTATCTCCTCCCGAAACAGAATCTGCTACGAACTTTACGCTTGTATTATAAAGCTTTGTCTTGCCGATATTGTATACGCTGAACATGACGTTGGCTTCGGAGCCTACCTCAATAGATTCCGGCATCACCTCAATGCTGCTCGCATCGACTCTTGCCTCCTGGCGAACCGGAATAGAAACGCTTGCCGTATTCTCATACGCATTTACGCTCTCATCCTCATAGTTCATCTTAACATTTACCACATAAGGCTTCTGCGCCAGATCAGAACGCGCCTCCATCTCCATGGAAATGTCCTTGCTCGCTCCCGCCGCAATCTTATCTACAAACACAGTGCTGGAACCAGCCGTCGGCAGGAAAGCTGCCGCAACGTACGTGGTATCCGTGCTCTCGCTTGCCGCCTGGATATCAAATACCATGTTTTTAACAGCCGTCGCCTTGGAGGTATTCTGCATATGAAGTGTCAGCGTAAAGGTCTCTCCCGCATGTACCTGCTCCGGATTTGTGGAAAATCCCGTAACAATCACTCTCGGCGTAGACGCCTTGCCGTCTGCAGAAACGCCCGTCGTACCGACCACTTTCACATAAGAAGTCAGAGTTACGTTGCTCAGGCTCTTGTCATCGTTTTCAAACGTCACCTGGAAGGAAAGGGGCATGTATCCGCTGGGAGCATCCTTTCTCGTCTTCAGCGTCCATGTCAGCTCACGGCGGCGCTCCATATCCGTACCGCCGTCGTCCGTTCCCGGAAGTCTGTCAATCGTCTGGCTGTAATTGGAGGTCTCAATCTCAAAGGGCCATTTTGCGGCGTCCTCGCTGATCTGCGGCGTTACCACCACATTTTTCACGCGCGTACGTCCCATATTTACCACTGGAAGCACTACGTTCACATGACTGCCTGCATTGGCTACCGGCGTCACCCAGTTTCCGCCTACCATAATGTTGCTGTTCGTCGTAGTCGGCTCCGGCTCTTCCTCGGGGGGCTGGTCCTGGGAACCGTTGTCCTGAGATTCCAATGCTGACATATTTGTTTTTACTTTTTCTGCATGAGCTTTTACCTCGCTAACTTTCTTCATATTTGCAATTACAGTTTTCGCATCAGTCAACATTTTATCGAGAGCAGCTTTTTTCTCTTGCGGAATCGAATCTTTTAAAGAATAATAACGCTCTTCAATCTCTGCAATAGCATCTGCCTGAACCTTCTTAATATCCTCCTCAGGATTCGGCGTGTTGCCATCCTTCTTTTCATCGCCGACTTTTCCAGCTGTATTCGTTGCCGAAGAAGCCTCCACTCTCATCGGCTTCCAGCCAAGCCCTGCCGACGGAACTGCAAGCGCTGTGCAGAGCGCCAGCATCAGTATCTTGTTCGCTAATTTCAGGTTTCTCATTCTCCCTTGTCCTCCCCTTTTTCCCGGTTATCTTCTATCTTCACGATCTTACCGTCTATAATATGAAAGATTCTGTCTGCAAAGCTTGCCAGATGATTGTCATGCGTTACCATCACAAGCGTCTGATTCTGCTCCCGCACAATCTTTTTCATCAGTTCCATAACCTCTGCCGATGTGTTGGAATCCAGATTTCCCGTAGGCTCGTCGGCAAAAATAATCTCCGGTCCTACCACAAGGGCTCTCGCCACGCCCACTCTCTGCTGCTGTCCTCCGGACATCTCGTTAGGCTTGTGATCCTTGTGTTTGGAAAGTCCGACCAAATCCAGCATCTGATTTGCCTTTTCCATACGCACCTTTTTAGGCACTCCGCGGAATGTCAGCGGCAGCGCCACATTCTCCACTGCATCCATGGTTCCCAGCAGATTGAAGGACTGAAAAATAAATCCCACATGCTCCCGCCGGAACTTTACAAGCTGATTCTCATTCATACGCTCCAGATGCTCTCCGCCGACGATAATCTCTCCCTTTGTAGGCTTTTCCAGACCCGCCAGCATATTCAGCATCGTAGATTTTCCCGAACCGGAGGTTCCCACAATCGAACAGAATTCCCCCTCGTAAATCGTCAAATCCACTCCATTCAGAGCGCGCACTTTGTTTTCCCCGACCCGATAAATCTTATACAGGTTTTTTACCTG
>CAUWNO010000146.1:0-5503 GCA_963559965.1 uncultured Lachnospiraceae bacterium
GACCGTTTTTCTTGTGATATCCAGTTTTTCTCTTGTACTTGTAAACGATGACTTTCTTTGCCTTACCGTCACCGATTACAGATGCAGTTACCGTAGCGCCTGCTACTGTCGGGTTACCTACGGTCAGAGTGTCTCCGCCGACTGCCAGAACCTGATCAAACTTGTACGTCTCGCCTGCTTCAACGCCAAGCTTCTCAACTCTGATCACATCGCCTTCTGATACTTTGTACTGTTTACCACCTGTTGCAATAATTGCGTACATGCTGTGGCACCTCCTAATATAATTACTCGCCAATTTTGGTGACGCGCCTTCTTCCTGAAAAAATTCCGGTCGAAAATGCGCATACTTATACCTCGTTGTGCGGCATCCGTTATATAATAGCATGAAGAGTGTTGAGTGTCAAGCTCCTTCCTCTAATTTATTTGTGTGATTTTGTCACGGAAGAATTCGAAAGAGTCGGGTAAACTAAGACTATCATAAAACAGGAGGTACAAAACATGTCAGTATATGTAATTGATAAAAATAACTTTGAGGAAGAAGTATTAAAGAGCGATAAGCCGGTGCTGATTGATTTCTGGGCAAGCTGGTGCGGTCCCTGCCGGATGGTTTCTCCGATTATCGATGAGATTGCAGAGGAAAATCCGCAGATTAAGGTCTGCAAGGTCAACGTGGACGAACAGAATGAGCTTGCATCTGCTTTTCAGGTCATGAGTATCCCGACACTTTTCGTCATGAAGGACGGAAAGGTTGTAAACCAGGCGACAGGCGTACGCCCCAAGGATGAAATCCTTGACCTTTTAGAGGGCTAAGACACGGAATCAGCCGCCTGCTCCGCAAGCGTTTTGCGGACCTTCTTCCGTGTGATTTCCACCAGCCCAAGTGGCGTCATATCTACAAGGACCGCTTTCACAGGGTCCTTTTTTAATTCGCCTGCAAGCTCGAAAAGAAGGCGTTCCTTATCTTCTTCTCTCTCCATATCAATAAAATCAGCGATAATAATTCCTGAAAGATTGCGCAGACGGAGCTGGCGTGCCAGCTCCTTTGCCGCTTCCAGATTGATTTTCAGAAACGTATCGTCTTTTTTCTTTTTTTCTGTATATTTTCCCGTGTTTACGTCTACCACAGTCAGGGCTTCCGCCGGCTGAATCACAAGATATCCTCCGGATTTCAGCCACACCCGCTCTCGGAGAGCATTCTGCAGCTCTTTTGACAGACCGTAGACGCTGTCAAGGGAAGGAGCTTTTGTCTCATAGAGATGAAGAAGGGGCAGATCCTGCGGCTGATATCGTTCCAGATATTCCTTCAGCTCCCCGTAAATCTTCGGATCATCTGTCACAATGCGGTTCACTTTTCCGGCAGGCAGTCCTCTTAAGCTGACTGCATAGGAGGGAGGCTCCTTATATACGAGAGAAAAGCAGGAACGGCAGCGCCCGTATTCCAGGGTATTCTGAAGAATATCTGTCAGCTGAAGAAGTTCTTTTTTAAGTTCTTCTTCTGCTGCTTCTGCTGCGTTTGTCCTGACGATAATTCCGAAATCTTCCTTGGCAAACGGCTCCATGAGCCTGCGCAGCCTGTGCCTCTCTCCCGGATTCAGACGCGAGGATATGCCAAGCTGACGCTTTCCTGCGGTAAGGACAAGATATCTTCCTGCAAAATTTAGATTGCAGGTGACGGTGGGAGCCTTCGTTTTGACAGCCTCACGGCAGACCTGAACGAGAAGTTCATCGCCCGGTTTCAAAGGTCTGTCTGCCTTTCCGTCTGTATAAAGGGGAGGATCTTTTTCGCTTAAGGGATAGTAACAGAGAATGCCGCCTTCGATTTCCACAAAGGCAGCATGTATGTTTGTCAGGATATTTTTTACCTTTCCCACATAAATATTTCCAAGAAGAGAAGCTTTTTCATCAGGTGCAAAAGAAAGCTCCGTCGCGTGTCCGTTTTCAAAAAAGGCATAGACAAGACGCCGTTTTTCCTCCGCTTCGGCGTGAGTCACCACAAAGACGTTTTGTTCTTCTCTGTTCATAAATCCTCTCCCAGATCTTCCAGGCTTACAAAGGCTTCGCTTTCTTCTCCCTCCGCCCTTGCATAAAGCTCTTTCCTGTGAATCAGGAGTGCAAATTCTGGAAATGCAAAACCGGCGAAGGAGGCAAAGGCATGAAGAACAAGCTCCGGCTTGATGTTATCCGAGCTTCCGGCGCTGAGCCTTAGAAAAACAAAATCCTCAAAGCACTCTGACTGATAAATAAGCGGTTTCAGATCAAGCTCCCGTTCGCCCTTTTTTGTCTTTTTTGTCACAAGAATTTCGTTCTGGCTCATAAAAGAGTTCCAGAGGGAGCGCCAGTTTTCCGGAAGAACATTAAGATCCCGGAAACGTACCTCATAATCGGCAGCCGCCACAAGAGACATGGCGTTGGCAGACTTTTCTGTCGGAATCCGGCGGAAGGAAAGAACCTCGATTCCTTCCGTCATTACGCTGTTCAGGCGCTTTACCGCAGAGGCTGACGAAAGCTCGTTTCCGATCTCGATGTCCAGATATTCCCCGTCGCTCGTAAGACCAACGCCCAAAGGAGAGGCAAAGGACATAATCATATGCGGGCTGAAGCCCTCAGAATAACAGATGTCAATGTCTGCTCTTCTCATGGCTTTCTGGAAGTAACGCATAATATCCAGATGACCGATAAATTTCATAATTCCATATTTTCTGAATTTGATGCGGATTTTCAAGAGCATGCACCTCCCTGCTTGTGATTGGAAACGGCCGTGGGACATACGCCGACGCCATAGCGGGCAGCTCCGCAGCCCTGACAGCCCTGGAGACAGTTCAGGGTAACCTTTTCCTCATGCGCTTTCTCCCACTCGCGAATCAGGAACTTTTTCGTCACGCCGATATCGATAAAATCCCATGGGAAAAGCTCGTCTGTCTCTCTTTTGCGCGTGGTATAGAAGGGAACGTCAAGTCCCGTCTCTTCAAAGGCTTCCATCCATAAATCATTTCGGAAGCACTCCGACCAGGAATCGAAAAGACAGCCTTTTTTGTAAGCGGCAAGAAGAGCCGGAGCCACTCTCCTGTCTCCTCTGGCAAAGATTCCTTCCAGCACGGTAACGTCCGCTTCATGCCAGTTGTATTTGATGCTCTTTCTGTTCAGCTGCTCTTTTATTTCTGTACTTACCGTATGAGCACAATCTAAAAATTCTTCTTTTGTACACATGCGCGCCCACTGGAACGGCGTAAAGGGCTTCGGCACAAAGAAAGAGGTGCTGACGGTAATCTGGCACTTTCCGTTCCGCTGATCCTTGGGAATTTCATAGTAGCGGCGGGCAATTTTCTCAGCAAGATGGGCGATATCCTTCTGATCCTCCTCGGTTTCTGTGGGAAGACCGAGCATAAAATAGAGCTTTACCTTATTCCAGCCGCCTTCAAACGCCTGTCCGGCTCCTTCCAGAATAACTTCTTCTGTCAGTCCCTTATTGATTACATCGCGAAGCCGCTGTGAACCCGCCTCAGGAGCGAAGGTCAGGCTGCTTTTGCGCACATCCTGCACCTTTCCCATCACGTCAAGGGAAAATGCGTCGATACGAAGAGACGGAAGGGAAATATTTACGCCTTTATTTCCAAAGGTGTCGATAAGGAAGGTTACAAGCTCCTGAAGATGTGAAAAGTCACTGGAGCTTAAGGAACTGAGAGAAATCTCCTCATGTCCTGTATTCTTCAGCATCTCATGAGCCGCTTCCTCCAGCATGGAAAGGGAGCGCTCTCTTGTGGGACGGTACAGCATACCCGCCTGACAGAAACGGCAGCCACGGATACAGCCTCTCTGTATCTCGAGAACCACCCGGTCCTGCGTTGCCTTGATAAAAGGAACAAGGGGCTTTTGGGGGTAAGAGGCTTCTGTCAGCTCTGTCACCACCTGCTTTTGCACCTTTTCCGGAGCATGGGAGTTGACAGGCTTCATGGAAGACAAGGTCCCGTCCTCGTGATAAGCGACCTCATAGAAAGACGGAACATAGATTCCGGGGATCTCAGCCGCTTTTTCAAGAAATGCAAGACGGCTTCCGCCTTCCTTGCGAACCTTTTTATAAGCATCCAGAAGAGCGTCATAAGAGGTCTCTCCTTCGCCGATGTAAAAGAGATCAAAGAACGGAGCCAGCGGTTCCGGATTATAGGCGCAGGGACCTCCGCCTATCACGATGGGGTCGTCCCAGGTTCTCTCGGAAGCATACAGAGGGATTTTGCTCAGATCCAGAATCTGAAGCACGTTTGTATAACACATCTCATACTGCAGGGTAATGCCGAGAAAATCAAAGCTGCGGACCGGATCCTGGGATTCCAGAGCAAAAAGGGGAATCTCTTTTTCACGCATCAGGGCGTCCAGATCGGTCCAGGGAGAATAGACGCGCTCGCACCAGACGTCCTCTCTCTGATTAAACATATCGTAAAGAATCTGAATTCCCAGATGAGACATCCCTATCTCATATACGTCGGGAAAGCACATGCAGAAACGGATATCCACCTCTTGGGGATTTTTGATTACCGCATTCAGCTCATTACCCAGATAACGGGCAGGCTTATCTATTTTTAAGAGGATTTCGTCACTTAAAGCTAATTTTTTCATAAGTCTCCTTTCAAAAAGTCTCCTTTCAGATTTTCCGTTACGGAAGAATTACCATGTCCGGCACCAGATTGGGAATGCCTACGCAGGCGAAGGCATAAAGGGAAAGCACCGAGGTGCAGACAAGCACGGTACGCAAAAGCTTATCTTCCCATACATGTTCTATTCTGGATATCAGATATGCAATAAAGAAAAGAATCGGCAGCAGGTATCGCCCCTGAGGCTGAAAATCCACAAACCAGGAATTTCCGACAATCATCACATACTGAATAAAGCAGACAAGAGATACCGCTCCTGTCTCCCAGCGGAAAATACTCTTTTTCTGCATCCACAGTCTCCAGATCACGCGTCCGAGCAGGATCAGGTAAAGCGTTCCCATGACGAGATAATACCAGTCTGCCGCGCCGAAGGCATAGCTTCCGAAAAAGCCTGCGAAGGTACGGAAAAGATTGGTATGAAAATCGTATTGTGTCAGAAGCTCTCCAAGGGAAATTCCTTTTTCAAAGAAGCGCATGGAGTAAGCGGCTTCCATAGGCGGTGTTGAAAATTTGTAGCCGTATTCAGCCTGGCGCTCCGTGACCTCCGCAACCGCCCCCAGCTTGTCGAAGCCGTAATGGGGGAAATCTGTAATCATATATCGCAGGGCAAAAAGAGCCAGCGTCAGTCCGGCAAGTATCAGATATTTACGGAACAGCTCTCCCCTCTCCTTCTTTTCCTGAAAAAGCATACGGATAAGAAGAATGAAAAAGAGGAACATCAGTATCGTATAAAATGTCATCTTCGCCCAGAATATATGAAGGAAAAGAACAGAAAGCAGGACGTAGTAAAGAAGATGGCGCTTCCGGAAGCTTTCCCTTAGAAGACGGTTCAGCATACTGTCCTTTTCCACCAGCTC
>CAUWNO010000147.1:0-5465 GCA_963559965.1 uncultured Lachnospiraceae bacterium
TAGTGCGAATCTGTACCCGGACACTTTGCGAAGGCGAGCCTTTCGGCGATGCCTGCGGCTCGTTTTCGCTAAGTTGCTTTCGGTCTACCATACAAATGCAAGAACTTCTCCGCCTACGCCCTGTGCGCGTGCTTCCTTGTCTGTGATAACGCCCTTGTTTGTAGAGATAATCGCTACTCCAAGTCCGCCAAGTACCTTCGGCATCTCATCCTTGCTTGCGTATACACGCAGACCCGGCTTGGAGATTCTCTTCAGACCGGAAATGATCTTCTCATTCTTATCCTTACCGTACTTCAGCGTGATGCGGATAGTCTTGAAGCTGCCGTCTTCTACGAGATCATATTTCTCAATGTATCCCTCGTCTACAAGAATGTTCGCAATCGCGATCTTCATCTTGGAAGCGGGTACATCAACAGTATCATGTTTAGCGGTATTCGCATTACGGATTCTCGTAAGCATATCCGCGATGGGATCATTCGTTGTCAATGCCATGACTTGTTCTATGCCTCCTGTTTTTCTTTCTTTCTCCGGAGCCTATGCACCGGCGTCAGGCCGCTTCACGCCTGCCTGCGCCATGTGTATTCGGCACCTTACCAGCTTGCCTTCTTAACGCCAGGGATCTGACCCTTATATGCTAACTCACGGAAGCAGATTCTGCAGATTCCGTATTTTCTCAGATATGCGTGCGGACGACCGCAGATTCTGCAGCGGTTATACTCTCTTACAGCGAATTTCTGTTTCCGCTGCTGCTTAATCTTCATTGCTGTCTTAGCCATGAAATTTTCCTCCTATCCTATTTTGTGAACGGCATATTGAATAATGTCAGTAATTCACGGGCTTCCTCGTCAGTCTTTGCTGTTGTAACAAAGATAACGTCCATACCTCTTACCTTGTCTACCTTATCGTATTCAATTTCGGGGAAAATCAGCTGTTCCTTAATTCCCAGCGCATAGTTTCCGCGTCCGTCAAATGCGTTCGGGTTTACACCGCGGAAGTCACGCACACGGGGAAGTGCCAGGTTGATCAGACGATCGGCAAACTCATACATCTTCTCGCCGCGCAGTGTAACCTTGCAGCCGATTGCCATACCCTCTCTGATCTTGAAGTTCGCAACAGAGTTCTTTGCTCTGGTCAGAACCGCCTTCTGTCCTGTGATAGTTTCCATATCCTTAACAGCAGACTCCAGAACCTTCGCATTGTCCTTTGCCTCGCCAACGCCCATGTTTACGACGATCTTGTCGAGCTTCGGAACTTCCATAATGTTCTTGTATCCAAATTTCTTAATCATTGCGTCTACGATTTCATTCGTATACTTTTCTTTTAATCTACTCAACTTCTGCGACCTCCTTCCTCAATTAATCAATCACTTCGCCAGTTGCTTTCGCAAAGCGGACTTTCTTGTCTCCGTCCATCTTGAAGCCGATCTTTGTTGTCTGTCCCTTGTGAACAAAGGCAACGTTGGAAACATGAATCGGAGCTTCCTGATGAATGATTCCGCCATTCTGGTTTGCCATGGAAGGCTTCGTGTGCTTTGTAATCATGTTCACACCTTCAACGACTACGGTGTTGTTCTTATGATTGGCGGCAATTACCTTGCCCTCTTTATCCTTGTCTGCTCCGGCGATAACCTTTACTGTATCGCCGACTTTAATCTTAGCTGTTGACATTTGGCACCCTCCTATAATACTTCCGGAGCAAGTGAAACAATTTTCATAAACTGCTTTTCACGAAGCTCTCTCGCTACTGGTCCAAAAATACGGGTTCCTTTCGGGTTCTTGTCATCCTTGATGATAACAGCCGCATTTTCATCAAATCTGATATAAGATCCGTCCTTACGACGAGCGCCTTTTACTGTACGAACAACCACAGCCTTTACAACGTCACCCTTCTTTACAACTCCGCCGGGTGTTGCATCTTTGACGCTGGCAACGATAACGTCACCGATATTCGCATATCTTCTAGTGGAACCGCCCAATACGCGGATGCAAAGCAGTTCCTTTGCGCCGGTATTGTCAGCCACTTTGAGTCTGGTTTCCTGTTGTACCATGCCGGTAACCTCCTAACCTCATTTTGATTTTTCTGGCATACAGATATACCCGAGGGTATGATCTTATTTCGCTTTCTCCATAATCTCAACGAGTCTCCATCTCTTGTCCTTGGACAGCGGTCTCGTCTCCATAACCTTTACAGTATCGCCTACACGGCACTCATTGTTCTCGTCATGAGCCTTCAGCTTGTAAGTATCTTTTACGATCTTCTTGTAAAGCGGATGTTTTACGTGCTCCTCAACAGCAACCACGATAGTCTTATCCATTTTATCGCTTACAACTTTGCCTGTACGCGTTTTTCTCAAATTTCTTTCCACGACAATTCTCCTTCCGCTCTGTTACGCATTAGCCTTCTGCGCGATAACAGTCTGAATTCTGGCGATGTTCCTGCGAACTTCCTTAATTCTGCCTGTGTTATCAAGCTGATTGGTTGCGTTCTGGAATCTCAGGTTGAACAGTTCCTTCTTCGCAGCTACTAATTCCTCATTTAATTCCGCAGCAGATTTTGCCTTTAACTCTTCTACATACTTATTACTCTTCACTGTTATCACCGCCTTCTAAGTCTGCTTTAGAAACGATCTTACACTTGCAGGGCAACTTGTGCATCGCAAGACGAAGCGCTTCTCTGGCTGTTTCCTCCGGTACGCCCGCAACTTCAAACATTACGCGGCCCGGTTTTACGACTGCTACCCAGTACTCCAGTGTTCCCTTTCCGGAACCCATACGGGTCTCGGCAGGTTTTGCGGTAACCGGCTTATCCGGGAAAATTTTGATCCAGACCTTACCGCCACGCTTCATGTAACGTGTCATGGCAATACGGGCTGCCTCTATCTGATTTGATTTAATCCAGCATGGTTCTGTAGCGACGATACCGAACTCGCCCATGGTGATCTTGTTGCCTCTCAGGGCCTTTCCTGTCATGGAACCGCGGAACTGTTTACGACGCTTTACTCTCTTCGGCATTAACATTATTTATCGCTCCCTTCCCTGTTTCCTTTCGTCGGAAGTACCTCGCCTTTGTAGATCCAAACCTTTACGCCAATCTTGCCGTAAGTTGTATCTGCCTCAGCGAATCCGTAGTCAATATCTGCTCTCAGTGTCTGCAGCGGGATTGTTCCCTCGCTGTAGAACTCGGTACGAGCCATATCAGCTCCGCCAACACGGCCTGCAACCGCCGTCTTGATTCCCTTAGCGCCTGCCTTCATGGTTCTTCCCATGGTGGACTTCATAGCGCGGCGGAAGGACACACGGTTCTCCAGCTGCAGCGCGATGTTCTCTGCTACGAGCTGTGCGTCGCGGTCCGGTCTCTTAATCTCTTTGATGTCAACGATGAGCTTCTTGTCTGTGTACTGTGCAAGCTCAGCCTTAACCTTCTCAATCTCAGAACCGCCCTTACCGATAACAACGCCCGGTTTTGCGGTGTAGATGATAACTTTTACTCTGTCAGAAGCGCGCTCGATCTCGATTCTGGATACTCCTGCGCTGTACAGCTTCTTCTTCAGGAATTTACGGATGTTGTAGTCCTCTACAAGATAATCAGCGAAGGAATCTTCTGCATACCATCTGGAATCCCAATCTTTAATAACGCCGACTCTGAGGCCGTGCGGATTAACTTTCTGTCCCATGCTTTACCTCCTATTTCTCATCAAGCACGATTGTAATGTGGCTCATTCTCTTTTCGATTCTGTAAGCTCTGCCCTGTGCTCTCGGTCTGATTCTCTTCATTGTCGGTCCCTTGTTAGCGTAGCACTCTGCTACATACAGGTTGCTGCGATTCATTCCGTTGTTGTTCTCAGCATTTGCGATTGCTGATTTTAATAATTTCTCGATTAATGTAGAAGCATATCTCGGGTTGTACATTACAATACCAAGTGCTGTTTCCACATCTTTGCCGCGGATGGCATCTAATACGAAACATGCCTTCTGAACAGATACGCGAGCGTAGGAAAGCTTCGCTGACGGTCTTGTATCCTTCTGGGCATTTCTCTCTCTCTTAATCTGACTTCTATGTCCCTTAGCCATTGGATGAGTTCTCCTTTCTATTATTAGCCTGTGTTTATCCAGGCATACAGGTGATACCCCGAAGGGTATTCCCTGCTGCTTTGCGATTAACGTCTGGATTTCTTCTCGTCTTTTCCGTGTCCACGGTAGGTTCTGGTGGGAACGAACTCTCCGAGCTTATGTCCAACCATGTCCTCTGTGATATATACCGGAACGTGTCTTCTTCCGTCGTGAACTGCGATTGTATGACCAACCATCTGCGGGAAGATTGTGGAACGGCGGGACCAGGTCTTAACTACAGCCTTGTCTCCAGCCTCGTTCATCGCATCTATCTTCTTCAGTAAGCTCTCATCTGCAAATGGTCCTTTTTTTAATGAGCGAGCCATGTGTTTTCCTCCTTACTTGAATGTTCTGCCGTCTCTTCTTCTGACGATCAGCTTATTGGACTTCTTGTTCTTCTTTCTCGTCTTCAAACCAAGAGCGGGCTTGCCCCACGGTGTGCACGGACCAGGACGACCGATACCAGTCTTTCCTTCTCCACCACCATGCGGATGGTCGTTCGGGTTCATTACAGAACCGCGGACAGTCGGGCGGATACCCATGTGGCGCTTGCGTCCTGCCTTACCGATGTTGATCAGGTTATGCTCTGCATTTCCTACCACACCAACAGTCGCTCTGCAATTTAAAGGAACCATTCTCATTTCGCCGGAGGGAAGACGAAGTGTTGCGTACTTTCCTTCCTTAGCCATAAGCTGTGCGCTGTTTCCAGCGGAACGAACCATCTGTCCGCCCTTGCCTGCGTGCAGCTCAATGTTGTGTACCTGTGTACCTACGGGAATCTCGGAAAGCGGCAGGCAGTTACCAATTCTGATTTCTGCTTCCGGTCCGTTCATGACCTTCATGCCGTCCTTCAGTCCCTGAGGAGCCAGGATATATGCCTTCTCGCCGTCTGCGTAGCAGATCAGCGCGATATTAGCTGATCTGTTCGGATCGTACTCGATACCGATTACCGTTGCCGGAATTCCATCTTTTCTTCTCTTGAAGTCGATGATTCTGTATTTTCTTCTGGAACCGCCTCCGCGATGTCTCACGGTGATTTTTCCCTGATTATTGCGGCCTGCGCTCTTGTTCAAAGATACCAGCAGCGCCTTCTCCGGTTCGCTCTTTGTGATTTCAGAGAAATCAGAACCGGTCATGTGTCTTCTGGAAGGTGTATAGGGATTATATGTCTTAATACCCATTACATTTCTCTCCTTTCGTTCTGCTCAAATTATTAGTTCTCAGGCGGTTGAAGCCGCCTATAATATACTTGGATTATCGGGGACGTTCACTCCACTAGGCTCGAAAGTGCCTCGCCAAGGGTCGTGAACGGGGTCCGACTAAGGCTCATCTATCGCCTTCGGCTCTGTTTCGCCA
>CAUWNO010000148.1:0-5394 GCA_963559965.1 uncultured Lachnospiraceae bacterium
AAGCCAGGAACGTATTTTATATTCATAATGTCCTTAAAGTAATCAGTAATGGTTTGACGGCTTCTATTTTTTAAGCTATAAAGCTCCTCGCGCTCTGATTCAAAAACAGCCTGCAGGGTATGTTCATATTCTGGTGAAAAAAATGATTTTTCCTGTAAAATTCTGCAGCGATTTTGTACGGAAATATGGATATAAGGAGATTTGATTTTTTCATTATTATCCCATAGCTGGTAATGGAAATGCGGATGGGTAGGTTCCGCATGAAATGCGCCTACCCATGAAAAATTTGTAGAGCTAAGTCCAAGCTCCCGCGCAATATCTGGCATAAGTGCATTCATTTTCCGATACCAGGCATCGGCATTTGTAAGACCAAGCGCTTGAGCATCTGATTCTCCTAAGGATGTAATACCACGATAAATATTTCTGCCTTGTTTAGATAATTGGTAAATATGCCGTTCTACTTGTTCTAAATCTTTAGTATCAATATTTCCCATTAAACCATGGCTCCGGGGACGAGTAGCCATGTAACGTGTATATACCGAATCCGAGGCTTTTTTAAATGTAATGTTATCTGCAATTCCGTCGTCCGGAGAGCTTTCTATAACTGACAGATCAACGCCTTCACGCGTCGCAATATAATGTAGGTTGGTACGATTGGCATGCTTGCTGCCTTTTTTGTTTGGATTGTGGCATCGGATTTTACTGATTAATGGTTGATATGACATAAATACTCCTCATTAGCTTAAATCTGCTTTGCCTTGCATATATCTCACAGCCTTTTTTCGGGCTGCAATATATGCTTCTTCTACGTCTTCCTGGCGATCTTCAGGAACAAAACGTAAGATGGCTTCTGCCGATAAATAAGCAGCGGCTCCAGCCTGTACGCAGGTTTTGGCGTTAATTGCGGCTAAACGTTCTACAGCAGGCTCGAGCAATCCTTTTAATTGCTCACGTATAATAGGCGTCATGAAATCGAGATTTTGCTGACTGATAGTTCCATTTAAGCCTTGGACCACAAATTCACGGCAGACTTCAGACATAGATAAATTGTTTTTTTGAGCCAGAAGTTTGAGCTGTTCATATTCGTTTTCAGTAAATGTGACAGGTAGGCGTGGGTGTTTGGTTGGCATATGAATTCTCCTTTCACACGGGTTCTAAGGTAGCGTTCTTTTGGAATACAGCAGCAATTTCCTGAACACGGCACTCTTCAGCTATTTTGTCTATTAAATGCTGACAATGGGATGTATCAGGGATAGTTCGAGAAGTTTTCTTGGAAATCTCTGAAATTTCTTTTAAACTCATTGGCTTTTCAAGAGCTATATGAAGAGCACGTATATTTTCTACCAGATTCAGAGTAGGCGTAAATCCATTTTCGGTAAGCTCTTGAGCAATAGATTGTTGATGAGCTATTCTGCTTTTCTCAATGTCGTATACGAGGTCATCATATCTTATGATATTGATATCTGGCATAGCGGCTGCGGCATCCAAGGCTTCTCGATAAGTTGAAAAAACTGTACCATTTAATGGGATCATGGATTCGTTTTTTTCTATTACAATTCGATAGAAATTGGTTTCCTTACCAAAAGTTCCATCACTATTTTGAATGTCCCAATCAATAGTTTCCTTGTGAAATTCCGAATCACAATAATCTAAAGTGCTTTCAATGGCTGCATTTTTAATTTGTGTTTGCTGAGACTGCAGTTCTTTTTCTGTTTGCTCATAGTTTGTATATAGAAAGTCTGATATTTTTTCAGCATCCTGACATGCGTAAAAAAATTCATTTGGATTCTCTTTTAAAATTTCAATCCATGAATTCAGATAGTTACTGTGATCCTGAAGTAGTTCTGGAGATAAGGGAACCTGAAGATCAGATTTTAAAAATGCAGCGCCGATTTCTGCACGTAGTTCTTCCCGTGCATATTCTTTAGAACCAAAAAATCCTGTTAATGGTCGATTGAGTCTGGAAACATGCCCGGTAGAATGACTCATTTCATGAGCAATTACAGATAAATAGGATTCACTGCTCTTGAATACCGCATGAAGTGGGAGGTGTATGATATCCTGAGACGGTATGTAGCACGCTTTATCTGCAGCGGATTCTTTGATTTCACATACACTGGATTTTTTTAACACTTCTGATATTTTCTCCAGTTCCATATCTTCTTTATGATTTACATCAAATTGTATTTCAGGAAGCCCTTCTACTTGTTCCCCATTAAAAACATAAAAATAATTTACCTTTGGCTTATCCAGTTCTTCTTCAATAATTTCTTTTTCTCCGTTTTCATTTTCTATTTCTTTTTTTACTGAAAAAATCCATTTTTCCAGCAAAACCCCTTTAGATCCTTTTTTGATGCGCCAGCCGTTTTCCTGTGCCTGATGAAATGTTATCCACCGCGGATCCTGATATTCGTTGCGAATAGCTGCATGCATTAAACGCATTCGGTTTCCGCCGTGGTATTGATTTCCGCTTACGGGATTTCTGGGGAGAAGCGCTGCTGAGTTCCAAGGACTGGGAGACCAGATATATCCTTTTTCCATATTTGAAATAAGAGTATCAACTAGTTTTTTCCGATCTTCCATAATAATTTGATAAGCTGTTTTCATTTTGACACCTCCATTTTTTTTAAGGAATTGTATAGATGCTCATGCTGCTTTGTGGTGAATTGAAGATAGATCATGGTATTTTGTATATTTCGATGACCTAACCAATACTGAACGTCAAATACGTTGCCGGTAGCTTCCAATATTTCAATCGCTCGTGTATGGCGAAGAACATGAAAATGCTGCTTCTCAGGAGGAATAGAGGTTCCCATACAATATTGCTTCATTATGAGATCTAAAGATTTCCGGCTGATTGGCTGTTGTTGCTGGGAACGGAACAGTATTTCTGACACAGGATAGAAATCAATGTAATTCTGTAAACTTGAGACAACATTGTTATCTACGATGCGTAATGTGTTGTCTCGCCCGGATTTAAGGCGATGGCATACAATAGTGTGATTAATCGGGTCATATTCGTCCAAACGAAGCAACGAAAGCTCGGAGGCTCTGAGAGCACAATATTTCCCCAAATAAAAGATCGCTTTGTTCCTGGCGGCGTGACGTCGGGTATCATTTTCAATACGATCAAATAATTCTTTTCGTTCCTTCACAGTTAAAAACTTAATGCTTTCCATATAATGCTTTCTCCTTTACCTGTAATTTGGTAAAGGAATTTTAGCATTATGTTTATGGACAAAATAGTTATTTTGTCCAAAATACAGGGAATGTCTGTAAGAGGAAGGAGACAGGAAATGAACAAAGTAATTCTCATAGGACGGTTGACGAGAGACCCTGATATACGCTATACGCAGGGGGAAAATTCTATGGCAGTAGCGAGATATACATTGGCTGTAGATCGCAGATTCAGAAGAGAAGGAGAAGCAACGGCTGATTTCATCAGCTGTGTGGCATTCGGACATCAGGCAGAATTTGCAGAGAAGTATTTGCGTCAGGGAACGAAAATTGCGATTACGGGACGTATTCAGACAGGGAGTTATACGAATCGGGACGGACAGAAGGTTTATACTACGAACGTAGTCATAGAAGAGCAGGAGTTTGCAGAGAGTAAGAAAAATGGCGAGGAAGATTCGGAAAAACTACCGACAGATAAGGATGGATTTATGAATATTCCGGACGGAATCGACGAAGGACTTCCATTTAGTTAAGGAATAGAGATATGACTATGGAACAAAATAAAGAAAAAAACAGGAAATTAAAAGTAATAGTAATCTGGGGCGTTGCATGGATGATAATAAGTCCATATATAGCATATTACATTGATGCATTTTTAAAATTTCCCGTAACACATAATGTAAGTTTCATATGGAATCCTGCAAATTTATTTTATTCATTTTGCAATAACAGCCGTCTTATAGTCTGGATGTTATTTCTGTGGATGGTATATGCAGTATATGCCGTTTGGATTTACAGTATTTTTCCGGAGAATCGTTTGAAGCATGTGAATACAATACAAGTCACAGATGAAATAGAAATTCCCCGGGCAGTAGGAAACGGACAGTTTGGGACGGCACGGTTTGCTACGGAGAAGGAGTTTGCTCAGGCAACGCAATCGTATATATTTGATAGATCTGTTAAACCGGATCGTTGTGGGATTGTTGTTGAAATGAAAAAAAACTCAGGGAAAGACTGCATTCGATTTGTTGGAGGAAATTATCATTCAATAATATTAGGCACTACCGGTTCAGGAAAAACCAGACGAATCTTGCTGGAAACAGTATGTTTACAGATTATGTCCGGAACATCCGTTGTAGTTTCCGATGTCAAGGGTGAGATATTTGCATATACAAAATTATTTGCGGAGTCGCAGGGCTATCAGGTTTTTGCACTTGATTTTCGGCAGCCAAAAAAATCTATGAGATATAATTATCTGCAGCCGATATTAGATGCGTTAGATGCCGGAAATACGGATAAAGCGATAGATGAAACGTGGGATTTGGTATCTGTCTTGGTAGGTGAACCCAAAGGAGAGCCGTTGTGGTATAACGGCGAGACAGCAACGATTGCAGCCGGAATATTGTGTGTGGCAATAGAAGCAGATCGCAAATACAGAAATCTTACCAATGTGTATTATTTTCTCGCATACATGTGCATGGTCAATCCAGATACGGGCGAAACGCCGTTGAATTATTATTTGCAGACACTTCCGGATAATCATCCGGCAAAAACCGTATTTTCGGTTGCGCAAGTCGCAGCACCGAGGACACGTTCCAGTTTTTTTACATCAGCGCTTGGTACGTTAAGATTATTTACAAATCCCCAAATCGCAGCTATGACGGCAGAAAGTGAATTTTCATTAAAAGATATCGGAAAGCGTAAGACGATCCTGTATTTGATTGTTCCGGATGAAAAAAAGACGCTATATCCGCTGGCATCGCTGCTTATACAACAACTATATATCGCACAGGTTGATGTGGCAAACGATAATGGTTTGTGTCTTCCGGTTCCGACGGACTACGATCTTGACGAGGTGGGGAATTTTCCGGTAATTCCTGTATTGGAAAATATAGCGTCTGCAGGACGCTCCCGAGGAATACGTATGAATCTGGTACTACAGGATTATCAGCAGATGAAGGAAAAGTACAAAGAATCATTTGAGACGATTAAAACATGCTGCCAGGTCAAGATTCTTTTAAAAACAGATAGTGCTGAGACGGTAAAAGAGATATCGCAAAGTCTGGATCATTATACTGTAGAAGCTACGTCAGCATCCGTCAGTACGAATACGGGGCATACAGCAAATTACCAGACAAGTTCTAATATGACAGGAAGACCGCTATTGTATCCGAGTGAAATAGGACAGATTAAAAGTCCTTATGCACTTGTAATGAT
>CAUWNO010000149.1:0-5362 GCA_963559965.1 uncultured Lachnospiraceae bacterium
TGCTGAAATTTTGGAAATGATGGGGTAAAGTAATTGTATGGATATTACCGATAAAACATGATATAATGATAAAAATAGAAGGAAAAGGAGGACGGTATTATGTTAGTAAGTGCAGATAAAAAATGGGATTATGCTCTTGGAATGATTAAAGTAGATGGCTTAGAACCGTCTCTGGAATTTAAGGAATTAATTGCAAAAGAAAAATGTGGTGAAATGACTACAGAGGATATGAGGAAAGTTCTGGACAAAAAATATAAAATGAAAAAATAGAGGTATTCTTATGAGGGATCTGTATGTATACCCAGATACGAACATTTTGAAAAATTTAGCGAATGTACAAGATGAGGAAGAATTGTCCTGTATGGAGGCAGAATATACCAGTTTACGACTTGCAGAACTTGTGATAAAGGAATCTGCAAGTTGTTTTGATTTTGCCGCGCTTTGCGCTGTGCATCATTACATTTTTCAAGATGTTTATGAGTGGGCAGGAGAGATAAGAGTTATTAATATTGAAAAATCTGAGCCGGCGTTAGGTGGTATTTCCATAGAATATTCTGATTGCTTTGATATTGAAGAAGATGCAGCATTTGTTTTAAGTGAAATGAACGCTTACCATTGGGACAAGGCATCAATAGAAGAGGCTGCTGTGGTATTTTCAAAATATTTATCTGAATTATGGAAAGTACATCCGTATCGAGAGGGTAACACGCGTACGATTATTACATTTTGCAGTCAGTTTATAGAAAGCAAAGGATTTTATATAGATAGCGATTTGTTCAAAGATAATGCACAATACATGAGAACTGCTTTGGTTGCTGCTAGTGCAATATTTTCTGACTTAGTGAATAAGAGGAAGCCTGAATATTTAGAGAAAATAGTTTTGGATGCGTTAGAGCGTGGGGCAGAAATGAAGAATAGAGTTTCCAATGTAATAAAGAAAGCGGGATTTAAGGCAACAGAAGAAGAGATACGTAGAATTGTTTATTGGAATAGATTGAAACATTGTGAAAGTTGTGTGGAAGAAATAAAAGAATATTTGCTGAAATTTTGAGGAAGAATTGAAATCACACAGGACTTGTATTTTCTAACAGATTCGTTTGTCATATAAATACTACTTTTTGATTTTAGACTTTATATGATAGAAAGAGGTACATAAATATGGCACGGAAGTCCTATTCCGATCAGGAACGTGAACAGATAAAGGAGACTTTGTTGACGGCAGTGATTGAATGTATTGTAAACAGGGGACTGATTCATACGAGTATCGATGTGCTGTGTAAAAAAGCAGGCATTTCCAAGACCTTTTTCTATACTTTCTTTTCCTCGAAGGAAGAACTGGTTCTTCAGGCTCTCCGGTATCAACAGCCCGGGCTTCTTAAGTACGCGCGGCAGCTGATGAATGATCCTGCTTTAAGCTGGCGGGAGAGCGTCAGGATTTTTCTGGAAACCTGTTGTTACGGGGAAAAGAGCGGTATTGCTGTGTTATCCGCGGAGGAGGAACAGGAGATTTACCGCTGCCTTTCAAAAGAAAATTTTGAGTCCTTCCGCAGAGATCAGATTAGCCTGTACCACAGTCTGCTTATGATTTTCAGATTCAGGCGCTTCTTGACGAAATGGAGCGCATAAAAGAAGGAGGAGGACATCTATGAATTTACTGGAACAGTGTCGGAAATGGAATGAAAATGGCGAAGCCCGGAAAGTGATTGACGCGTTGGAGGCTATTCCTGCCGGAGAGCGCACCCCGGAGATGGACAGAGAACTGGAAAAAGCATACAGCTGTCCGAAGACAGGCTCTCTGCTTTCAGAAGAAGACATAGAAATGATGGAAGCTTTTGAAGACGGCGTATCGGGCTATTTCTGGAAAATGCTCCAGTGGCTGGAGGACTTTATCAGACAGGGTGTGGAAGAGGGAAGGTTTACCGTGAGACAGGCGCGGCAGGATCTTCAGATTGCCCTTTGGTATTCCTATGCCTGCAACAATCTGGACGATTACCGATACTACTACAAAGCGGCTCAGTGGATGCCGGATTCGGAGAAAAATGCCGGAGGCTGCGCGACATGGTATTACCGTTATTCGGTAGCCCTGATGTACTGCGGACGGCTGGAAGAAGCTCTCAGCTATGCGGAGAAAGGAATTTGCGAAGAGCCTGACTATCCCTGGATCTGGCTGCAGGCAGGCAAGCTGAGAAGTCATTTCGGCGACAGAGACGGCGCTTTGGACGCAGTGGCGCACGGTCTTGCTCTGGAGCCGGGAGACCATGAATTTCTGACCCTGAAAAAAGAAATCGAGAATGGAGAACCGCTGGAACGAATGGAGTACCACTGGATTGATCCCGGCGCGGATCTGGCTCTTCAACAGGGAGAGGACGAGTCGGAGGATGATAAAAAACGTTCCATTTCCTGTATTACCGTCAATGAAGAAGGTCTGGCATGTTTCTGGGATATTTTCGGACCAAAGCCGGAGCAATATGAAGCTAATGCGCCTTTTACGCAATTTCCCGTCAGCGTAAAAGGGCAGAGCGTTACGCTGATGTTTCAGATGAACGAGGCAGGACTCTCAAAGCTGAAGGAAAGCTGGCTGAGACAGCTGCATGACTGGATTCAGGACGGACGATGGCTGGACAGAAATCATGCGGATGGAAAGAAGGCGCAGCTTGATACAGTTCTGGTGGGTTTGGATTATCATATTGGACTTCTCTATAAATTGGAAGAGGAAGAAGAATATTTTCAGGTCTTTCTCAATCCGGATGGAACGGAGAAGGAGGATGCATTCTGGTATTCGGGAGAAAACGGCAGTCCGGAGCTTTATAATGAGGATGAGATGACGGCGGTGGACCAGCATATTCAGAAATATTTCGGAGAAATCGGAAATGTATTTCATGAGCTGGTATCTCCGGACATTCATGTGGATATCTGCATAGTGCCGCCCACAGAGGAGAGAGACTATTACACGCTGGTTACCATGGGAATGGGAGCGCACAGGATGAACGTACCGGAAGAGCTTGCAGAGTATCAGCTTGAAAGAGCAGAGCTGGCTATCGCTCTGCCTTCCGGCTGGAAGCTGGACGAGAACTCCATGCAAGATGAGAATTGGTACTGGCCTGTCCGCCTTCTGAAGGCGCTGGCACGTCTTCCGATTGCGTCGGATACCTGGCTTGGCTGGGGGCATACCATGGATCATCAAGAGGCTTTCGCGGAGGATACGAAGCTTTGTGCCGCAATTCTGACAGAGCCGCAGAATGTGGATGAGGAAAGCGGCATCTGTCTTCTTCCTGGCGGAGAAGAGGTCAATTTCTATCAGGTTGTTCCTTTATATCGGGAAGAGCTGGAATACAAGCTGGAACATGGCGCAGAAGCTCTGATGGAAAAACAGGCGGAGGATGATTTTGTGGTTCGTAAGGATCGGCAGTGCAGCGTAGAGGATAAGAAGAGCGGGAGGTAGAAAGATATCTGCATGACGCTGAGGGAAAGAATAAAAAATACGGAATAAAAACAGGAGCCTGATTCTGAGACAGAGTCAGGCTCCTGTTTGGAGAAAGATAGAAAAAACACTGTTATCTTCTGTTTTCAGGAGAAAACAGTGTTTTATGTCAATGCGTATGAAAGGAAGATAAGATATAGTCCAGAGCTTCCTGAGGCGTCTTAACGCGCATCATTTCTTGCAGAAAAGACGGCGTGCGGAGCATATGCATAAATTCAAGAATGGTATAAGTATAGGTGGGCGTATTCGGTACGGTAAAGCTGAAAACGATGCTTACCGGATCGTTACATTCGTGATCGAATATCACGGGTTCCTTAAACCGTACCATGGAAAAGCCGGGGGCAAGATGCCCGTCGGTCGGCGCGGCGTGTGCCAGCGCGATTCCCTTGGTCAGTACGATATAAGGACCGTATTGGCTTACGAGATCGAGCATACTGTTCAGGTAATTTACAGTAATGCAGCGCTTCCAGAGAAGAAGCTCGCCTGCTGCGATAATTGCCTCCTTCCAGCCGGACGCCTCTTTGTCGAGAAGAATGGAGTTGGTATCGATAAGCTGGTCGAGAGAAACGAATTCTTTTGGCTGTTCCGAAGTTTCCGGTCGGGGGGGTAGAAAGCGCCGCAGCCTGAACGTTTTCCTGGAGATCAAGAATTGCGCTGTGAAGATTTTGAAAATCTTTTTCTGTCGGAATTGCGTTTAATACGAGTGTCCTGACAGAAGAGTAGGCAGTAGGAATCGTCGATACAACGAGGTCTACATCGTTGGAGCTTACGATTTCATCCAGATTCTGAATCTGACAGATGGCAACGATGCGGACGTTCATTCGTTTCTGAATCAGGGCGGCGAGAAGACTTCCTGTCGCCATTCCGGTATTGCAGGCGACAACGATGCCGGGGATATAGGAATTGGCTTTTTTTCGTTCCACAGCTGCGAGGATATGCATGAGAATATAGGCTATCTCGTCATCGTTTAAGGAAATATTCAGAGAATTTTCCAGTATGTAAATGTTGTTTTTCAGAAGATCAAAATCATCAGGATATTCCTTCTTTATATCTTCAAGGAGAGGATTGCACAATCGTTCTTTTTCCATGACCCGGCGGTAGCAGGCGCGAATATGAGCGCAGAGATAGCCGGAGAGCATGGTGTCGGAATTGAAAGGCGTCTTATAATGAAACTCAAGACGCTGCAGAAGATGCTTGACTACCATGCTGATATAAAGCTCGCTGTATTTATTGGTGATATCCTGTTCTGTGATGTGAAGCTCTTTCAGCTTGTAAGCCAGATAGCGGATTTCACAGCTGTCGGGCGTACCTCCCTTTTTCAGGGACTGGAGAAGAGTATCAGCCAGAAGCTCATGCTGCACATAATCTTCCTGACGGTAGTCAAAAAGGACAGACTGCGAGCTGCTCACCCGGCTCATAATCAGACAGAGAAGGAAGGAAAGCCTGTAAAATTTTCTGTCGCTGATATGGAGATCGAGACTCGTCTTGAGATTCTGAATGGAAGAGCGGGTGATCTGCTCAAATTTATTAAGATGAAACAGTTCTTCAAACAGGGTGGTAAACGGATTAAAGGAGTGTCCTTTCAGATACCAGGAATCTTTCACGCGGAGAGCTTCCGCAGCTTTTAAAATCAGCTCCCGGCGCTCAAATTCATTTCCCTCCAGTGAGATTCCGTAATGGGTATTTTCCCGGAAAGAAAGACGGTGCTCCTCTGCCAGAGCGCGGGCGGCGCGCAGGGCGGTGATGACAGTGGTCCGGCTTACGCACAGGATATTTTCAAAGTTTTCTATTGTGACAGGCGAGCTTTCTGCACAGAGATACAGAAAGATAACCCAGGGGCGCTCCTCGCTGTTCAGGTGGTAATCATAGAAGCTCATCTGT
>CAUWNO010000150.1:0-5230 GCA_963559965.1 uncultured Lachnospiraceae bacterium
GGAAGCTTCTATAAAGCTGTTCCAGCAGGATCACCCGCATCAGCTGGTGCGGAAAGGTCATGGGAGAAAAGCTGAGTCTGTAATCAGCTCTCTTCAGTACAGAAGGCGCAAGTCCGAGAGAACCGCCTATCAGAAAAACGAGATGGCTTACTCCGCTTACGCCAAGCCTCTCGATTTTCCGGGAAAGCTCCACAGAATCCAGCATCTTTCCGTCGATGGCAAGAGCAATCATATAGGCGCCGTCATCCTTCAAAGCTTTTAAGATGCGCTCTCCTTCTTTTTCCCGTATTGCGTTTTCCTCTGCCTCGCCTGCGCCGTCCGGCGTCTTTTCGTCAGCAAGCTCTACGATCTCCAGCTTACAGTAACGGCTCAGGCGCTTTGCATACTCCGCTATCGCGGCTGTCAGATATGTTTCCTTTATTTTCCCTACAGTTATACACGTTATCTTCATCTTATCACAGCTCAATCACGTCCAGATCCTCAGGTATCCAGAGCTTTCCTTTAAAACAGGGTTCTCCCTCCGCCCGGTACAGCTTCTGTCTGTCCCGGATATTTTTGTCCTCCGTATGGTAAAGGAGAAGATTTTTTACTCCCAGCCGTTCTGCCAGCTCACAGGCGTCCTGAACGGTAGAATGATGTTTTTCGTACGGATGAAAAATCGCTTCCTGAGACGCGAGGCAAAATGCCTCATGAAGAAGCCAGTCGCAGTTCTTTGCATAAGCAAGTCCTCTCTCTCTGCACGGCTCGTCCCCGCAGCAGACAAGTCTGCGTCTCCCGTCCAGCTCCAGCTGATAACCAAACTGTTTTGCCTTCGTCGATCCGATATCAAAAAACGTATAGGTGTGTCCCAGAATCTCTTTTTTCTCTCCGTCTCCGACAGGTACTATGTGGAGGCGTTCTCCTATCCTCTTGATCTCTTTTTTATTCAAAAGCGTCCGTGAGAGCTGTTCAATCAGCTCTGCCAGCTCCTGATGCGCATAGATAAAGGCGTCTCCCTGATAAGTTCCGCCGTTCATTCCCTGACAAATCACCCGTATCACCCAGATAATTCCCAGCAGATGATCGATATGCTTATGCGTTACTATCACATGGTGAATCTCTCCGGCTTCTATTCCGGCTGTCTTCAGCTGTTTGAGGATTGCGCTTCCTCCGCCTCCGTCCACAAGAACGTGTCCTTCCCTGCCGCTCAGTACATAGCAGGTGTTATAACATTCTGTCACCAGCGCATTACCGGTTCCCAGCATTGTAATCTTCATTCTGCATCCTCCTCTACAGAATCTTTTCCAGCAGAATTTATTTTGGAAGAATCTGTTTTGGCAAAATCCGCGCCAACAGAATCTGCCTGTTCTGCGGAAAGCATCCCCAGCTTATAATGTCTGCGGCAGAGCGCCACATAGCTGTCGTTTGCCCCAAGCTGAATCTGGCTTCCTTCCTTCACAATTCCATTTTCATTATAGCGCGCATTACAGGTAGCCTTGCGTCCGCACCAGCAGACCGTCTTAATCTCCTGCAGCTTATCAGCCACAGTCAGGAGACGCTCGCTCCCCGGAAAAAGCTCCTGCCTGAAATCTGCACGCAGGCCGTAGCAGATAACAGGAACGTCCATAAAATCGACAATATCAGAAAGGCGGTCTATCTGTTCTACTGTGGCAAACTGTGCTTCATCGACAATAATACAGTCGTATTTTCTGATTTCCTCCGGCGTATAAGTTTCCAGCTCCTCCAGCGTAATACACGCCTCTTCCAGACCTATACGGGAGTGAATGACATTTTGTCCGTCCCGCGTATCAATCCTCGGCTTGCACAGGAGGGCTCTCTTTCCAACCTCTCTGTAATTAAAATTTGTCATCAGCGCGTTTGCCGTCTTGGAGCTTCCCATGGCTCCATAATAAAAATACAAGCTTGCCATCTTAAGATATCCCTTCTCAAAATATTTCCCAAACGGACAAATCTGTAAAAAGCAGTTCCTTTTCCTGAACAGGATAACCGAAAAGCTTTCCTGCGATACTCAAAAACGTCCACTGGACGTTTTTGTCGTATACCTGGCAACAAAAAGCAGGAGTCTGCACAAAGAATGCAGACTCCCGTCTTTCATCCATTTTGATAAAATCGCCTTATTTCTGGCTCAGATACTCGTGGATACCTCTTGCAGCGTCCTTGCCTGCTCCCATAGCCAGAATAACGGTTGCAGCGCCTGTTACAGCGTCTCCGCCCGCGAATACGCCCGGCTTGGATGTAGCTCCCACATCTTCTGTCGCCACAATACACTTTCTGCGGTCGATCTCCAGCCCCTTGGTCGTGGAGGAAATCAGCGGATTCGGAGAGGTTCCCAGAGACATGATCACCGTATCAACATCGATGTCAAATTCTGATCCCGGAACTTCTACAGGACGTCTTCTTCCGGAAGCATCCGGCTCTCCAAGCTCCATACGGATGCAGCGGATTCCCTTTACCCATCCGTCTTCACCCACAAGGATTTCCGTAGGATTGGTCAGAAGATCAAAGATGATGCCCTCTTCCTTTGCATGATGTACTTCTTCCACACGAGCAGGAAGCTCTTCCTCAGAACGGCGGTATACGATATGTACCTCTGCTCCAAGACGAAGCGCCGTACGCGCAGCGTCCATCGCCACGTTTCCTCCGCCGACAACAGCTACTTTCTTGCCTCTTACAATCGGAGTGTCGTAACTTTCGTCAAACGCCTTCATCAGGTTATTTCTTGTAAGGTATTCGTTTGCAGAAAGAACGCCGCAGGCTGTCTCTCCCGGAATACCCATAAACATCGGAAGTCCTGCTCCGGAACCGATAAATACAGCCTCAAAGCCTTCCTCTTCCATCAGCTCGTCAATCGTTACAGACTTTCCGATGATAACGTCTGTCTCAATCTTTACGCCAAGAGCTTTCACATTCTCTACCTCCGGAAGCACTACGCCGTCCTTCGGAAGACGGAACTCCGGAATACCGTATACAAGAACGCCGCCTGCTTTGTGGAGCGCCTCGAAAATCGTTACGTCATAACCAAGTTTTGCAAGGTCTCCCGCACAGGTAAGTCCTGCAGGACCGGAACCGATAACAGCCACCTTTTTGCCGTTCTTCTCTGCCGGTGCAGCCGGCTTGATTCCCTGCTCTCTCGCCCAGTCTGCCACGAATCTCTCCAGCTTTCCGATGGATACGGCTTCTCCTTTGATTCCGCGGATACAACGGCCTTCGCACTGGCTTTCCTGAGGACATACGCGTCC
The DNA here is from genome assembly GCA_963559965.1 of uncultured Lachnospiraceae bacterium. GTDB lineage: Bacteria > Bacillota > Clostridia > Lachnospirales > Lachnospiraceae > Laedolimicola. The sequence continues at coordinate 3,240 of CAUWNO010000150.1, forward strand.
GCAGATAGCCGGAAGAGAAGAAGATTCGCTGATAATATGGTAAGCGTCTTCAAATTTCTCCTCTTTGACAGCACGGATGAACGCCGGAATATTAATCTGAACCGGACATCCTTCCATACATTTTGCTTTCTTGCAGTCCAGGCAGCGATGCGCCTCTTCTACTGCTTCTTCTTTATTATAACCAAGACATACTTCGTCGAAATTAGCAGCGCGAACTTTCGGCTCCTGCTCTCTTACCGGTACCTTCTTCAATACGTCAGCCATTACTTGTCACCTCCGCAATTTCCGCATCCGCCGTGATGCGTGTCGCCTTCCTTGTAAGCCAGGAATCTGCGGCCCTCTTCTGTCTTATACATAGCCGCGCGCTTCATCGCCTGATCGAAATCGATCTTGTGTCCGTCGAACTCCGGTCCGTCTACACAGGCGAATTTTACTTCGTCGCCCACAAGAACACGGCAGGCTCCGCACATACCGGTTCCGTCTACCATGATGGGGTTCATGCTGACAATCGTCGGAATGCCAAGCTTCTTTGTAGTAAGACAGGCAAATTTCATCATAATCATCGGTCCGATAGCAACGCAGAGATCATACTGATGACCTTCGCTGACAAGCTTCTCCAGCATAGCCGTTCCTACTCCATGGAAGCCGTAGCTGCCGTCGTCCGTACACAGATACAGATTGCCGACCCTGCTCATCTCCTCCTCCAGGATCAGGAGATCCTTGGTACGGGCTCCTACGATAATGTCGCACTCAATGCCATGATCATGCAGCCATTTTGCCTGCGGATATACCGGCGCTGTTCCAACGCCTCCGGCAATAAATACAACCTTTTTCTTCTTTACTTCTTCAAAGTCATCTGTCACCAGCTCAGACGGACGTCCCAGCGGGCCTACGAAATCAAGAAAGGAATCTCCCTCCTTCAGATCTACCATTTTGCTGGTAGAAACGCCAATCGGCTGAAATACGATAGTGACCGTTCCTGCCTCTCTGTCGTAATCACAGATCGTCAGCGGAATACGCTCCGCAGTCTCATCCAGTCTTACGATAATAAACTGTCCCGGCTCGCAAGATTTCGCCACTCTTGGAGCATGAACAACCTTCATGTAAACATTTGCAGAGAGCTGCTCTGCTTTTACAATCTTGAACATAAGCTTCCTCCTGGAGTATAGTCTTGGCAGGTCCTCACCTGCCTTAAAGCCGCAGAGTCCCTCTGCAGCATGTGTTCAGCGTCAATACACGCCTCTCATCCTTATTATAATAATCCAATCGCGTGCAGATTTCAACTGGTTCCAGCCGATTTCTGAAAAAACATGTAACTATTCAGACCTCATAATCGAAGCATACGCGATCGCAGGCTGCCGGTTTAATTACTTCGGACGCAACAGCCACATGAAGCGGATGCTTCTGGTATGCGTCAAGCTCCTCCGCCGTATCAAGGTCGCAGATAAGAAGAAGCTCCCTGGTGCTTCCCGGAAGCCTGTTCAGCCTCATTTCTGCAAAAGTAAGACCTTGAATCTGTCCTACAAGCGCCTTGAATCTTCTGTCAGCCTCCAAAACCATTTCTTCCTTTTTTTCTTCGGGAAAATCCTCGCGGAAATTCCACATAACAAGATGCTTTACCATAACATCCTTCTCCTTTCCTGATTCTTTTGTTTCTCTGATTCTTTTATTTCTTTATTCCTCTGTCTCGTATTCGGATGCGTCTGAAAAATCCAGTTTGTATACAAGAACGAGCGGTTCGCTCACCATGCCCTTATCATTGATCGCCACAGCAGTCAGAAGCACCTCTCCTTCATCACGGATCTCTATCGGAGACTCAAAACAGGCGCTTTCTTCCGTAGGCTCCGTGCCGTCCAGCGTATAGTAAATCTTTCCGTAATCTGCCTCCAGCTCCAGTCTGAGATAATAACCGTACATTCCTTCAGGAACATCGCAGAAAGGCTTTCTGATAAGGTAGGGCTTCAGAGAATTCCGAATCTCTTTGTACGAAC
>CAUWNO010000151.1:0-5184 GCA_963559965.1 uncultured Lachnospiraceae bacterium
TGCAATATTGAAAACGCAGCCTATACGCCTACAAACTGTGCGGAGAGAACTGCCTTTTTTAAGGCGGTCAGCGAAGGGGAAAGAGAATTTCAGGCGATTGCCATTGTAGGAGGAAAGGACGGCGTTCTGACAGAGTACGCCGCGCCCTGCGGAGTATGCCGTCAGGTAATGATGGAATTCTGCCGTCCGGAGGAGTTTCAGATTATTCTGGCAGTCAGCAGGGAGCAGTATGATATTTATACGCTGAAAGACCTGCTGCCTCTGGGCTTTGGACCTGCAAATCTGGCATAGAAGCCAAAAACCTGTAAAGTTGACGCAATAGAATAGAAGAGGTGAGACTGATGAACAGATATAAAAGAGTCTTTGTGATTGTTCTCGATTCCCTGGGAATTGGAGCGCTTCCTGACGCCGGAGACTTCGGCGATACCGGAGCCGATACCTTCGGTCATATTCTGGATCGTATGGGAAGTATCGAGATCCCGAATCTTGGAAAGCTGGGAATGCTTAATCTTCACAAGGGCGGAAAGATGACGGAAACCCCTAAGCCTCTGGGCCGCTATATGCGTCTTGCAGAAGCAAGCAGCGGAAAAGATACGATGACGGGGCACTGGGAGATCATGGGGATCCGCACAGAAAAGCCGTTTCAGACATTTACCGAGACAGGCTTTCCTCCGGAGCTTATCCGTGAGCTGGAAGCCCGGTGCGGAAAACGCGTGATAGGAAACAGAAGCGCAAGCGGAACAGAGATTATAGAAGAGCTTGGCGAAGAAGAGATCCGTACAGGCGCCATGATTGTTTATACGTCGGCAGATTCTGTACTTCAAATCTGCGGAAATGAAGAAACCTTCGACCTGGAAAATCTCTATCGGTGCTGTGAGATAGCAAGGGAGCTGACCCTCCGGGATGAATGGAGAGTCGGACGCGTGATTGCACGGCCCTATGTCGGTAAAAAGAAGGGTGAATTTAAAAGGACAAGCAACCGTCATGATTATGCGCTGAAGCCTACGGGCGCAACGGCTCTCAATGCCTTAAAGGACGCCGGGCTGGATGTAATAGGCGTCGGAAAAATCAATGACATTTTCTGCGGAGAGGGTATCACAAGGACCTGTCATTCCGACAGTTCCGTGCATGGAATGGAGCAGACCATCGATATCTGCCGGGAGGATTTCCATGGGCTTTGCTTTACAAATCTCGTAGACTTTGACGCGCTGTGGGGACACAGGAGAAATGTGGAAGGCTATGCGGAGGAGATAGAAAAATTTGATCGCAGCCTTGGGATTCTTCTTGAAGAAATGCGGGAAGATGATCTTTTGATCATAACGGCGGATCACGGCAACGATCCCACCTATACGGGAACTGATCACACAAGAGAGTACGTTCCCTTCCTTGCCTATGCGCCGTCGATGAACGGAGGCGGTCCTCTTGAGGACGAAGATACTTTTGCTGTAATCGGCGCAACGGTGGCGGATAATTTCGGAATCGCCATGCCGGAAGGAACGGTGGGGCATTCTGTTCTTGAAAAATTATAGAAGGCTTTTAAAAAGAGCCTGACAGAAAAGAGGGTTAAGATGAACAAAGTATATGAAAAGCTTACGTCCTGTCTGGAGAGTGTGAGAAAAAAGGTTGATTTTCAGCCGGAGCTGGCGCTGATCCTGGGATCAGGTCTCGGTGATTATGCAGACGGAATCCAGATAGAGCAGACGATAGACTATACAGAGATAGAAGGCTTTCCGACGTCTACGGTTGCCGGACATAAGGGAAGATTTGTCTTTGGATATATCAAGGACGTTCCCGTTGTCATCATGCAGGGACGCGTTCATTATTATGAAGGATATCCTATGTCTGACGTCGTACTGCCGACGCGCCTTATGGGACTTCTGGGAGCAAAGAAGCTGATTCTTACCAATGCGGCAGGAGGCGTAAATTTTGACTTCCATCCGGGAGATTTCATGCTGATCACAGATCAGATTACAACGGCAGTTCCCAGTCCTCTTATCGGAGAAAATCTCGATGAACTGGGACCGCGCTTTCCGGATATGAGCGAGGTATACAGTCTGAGAATGCGCGAGATTGTAAAAAAGAAAGCGGCAGATTTGGGAATTTCCCTTCAGGAAGGCGTTTATATGCAGTTTACAGGTCCAAGCTATGAGACGCCGGCGGAGATTCGTATGAGCCGCGCTATGGGGGCAGACGCTGTAGGCATGAGTACGGCGTGCGAGGCGATGGCAGCGCGTCATATGGGCATGGAGGTCTGCGGAATCTCCTGCATCACGAATCTGGCAGCGGGCATGACAAAGGCAGAGCTGAATCATGCGGAGGTTCAGGAGACGGCAGACCGCGTGTCAAAGCAGTTTAAAGAGCTGATTACGGAAATTGCAGCCGCTGTTTAAAAGAAAGAGCGGGAGAAAAGAATGAGTAAGGTTTTGATAGCAGGCGGAGGCGCGGCAGGAATGCTCGCCTCTGTGTTTGCAGCCAGACGCGGACATGAGGTGCATGTCTTTGAAAAAAATGAGAAGCTCGGTAAAAAGCTTTATATTACAGGGAAGGGACGCTGCAATCTGACGAATGCCTGCGATATGGACGGGCTCTTTGAAAGCGTGCGGTCCAATCCCCGCTTTCTCTACAGCGCCTTTTACGGCTTTACCAATCAGGATGCGATTCGCTTTTTTGAGGAAGAAGGGCTTCCTGTGAAGACAGAGAGAGGAGGGCGCGTTTTCCCGGTATCCGACAAGTCGGCAGACGTGCTCGATACGCTTCGGAGAAGTATGAAAAAGGCGGGCGTTCAGGTTCATCTTAACAGCCAGGTGGAGCGCCTTCTGACAGAGGACGGGCGCGTGACAGGTCTCCTTTTGAAAGAAGGAGGAAGGGTTTCAGGTGACGCCGTGATCGTTGCCACGGGCGGTCTTTCCTATCCGGTCACAGGATCTACCGGAGACGGATTCCGTTTTGCCGAAGAGGCAGGCCATACGGTAACGGAATGTACCCCGTCTCTTACGCCCTTTAATATCCGTGAAGATTTTGTGCGTGAACTGCAGGGGCTTTCTCTGAAAAATGTAGAAATCCGTATTTATAACGGCAAAAAAGAAGTATTTTCAGAATTTGGAGAGATGCTGTTTACTCATTTTGGAGTGAGCGGACCTTTGATTCTGACGGCAAGCAGTTATGTGGGTAAGCTGGCGGCAAAACAGGAGCTGCGTCTTTGTCTTGACCTGAAGCCCGCTCTTACGGAAGAACAGCTTGATCAGAGGCTTCTTCGCGATTTTGAAGCCAGTCCGAACAAGAGCTTTAAAAATGTGGCGGGAGGGCTGTTTCCGGCGAAGCTTACGCCTGTGATGATGAAACTTGGCGGGATTGATCCGGATAAGAAAATTCACGACATTTCCAGAGAAGAGAGACTTGGATTTGTCAGACGGATCAAATGCCTTGAGATGACGGTGACAGGTCTTCGCGATTACAGAGAAGCAATTATTACAAGAGGAGGTGTTTCTGTAAAAGAAGTAAATCCCTCCACGATGGAATCAAAGCTTGTGCCGGGTCTCTATTTTATCGGAGAGGTTCTCGACCTTGACGCTGTAACGGGCGGCTATAATCTGCAGATTGCATGGTCTACGGCGGCTGCGGCAGGAAACGCCGTATAGATGAGGACAGGAAACAGAAACCAGAAATAAAGGAGCTTTAGAAATGAGTTATCAGATTGCGATTGACGGACCTGCGGGAGCAGGAAAAAGCACGATAGCAAAAGCAATAGCCAGAAAACTGAGCTATATTTATGTGGATACGGGAGCGATGTACCGTGCCATGGCGCTTTACCTTCTGCGTCAGGGCATCCGCCCGGAGGAGACACAGAAGATTGAGGAAGCCAGCCGCAGGGCGGATATCACCATCGTTTATGAAAACGGAGCGCAGCAGGTTCTTTTAAACGGCGAAAATGTGACGGGACTTTTAAGGACGGAAGAGGTAGGAAATATGGCGTCGGCTTCTTCGGTAAACAAAGAGGTCCGTATGAAGCTGGTGGAGCTTCAAAGGGAACTGGCTGCAAAGGAAAATGTTGTGATGGACGGAAGAGATATCGGAACGTATGTCCTGCCGGATGCGCAGGTAAAAATATATCTTACTGCGTCTTCCGCCTGCCGTGCAAAGAGAAGATACGACGAGCTGGCGGCAAAGGGGGAAGCCTGCGATCTGGATGTGATCGAGGCAGATATTATAGCCCGCGATCACAGAGATATGACGCGTGAATTTGCTCCCTTAAGACAGGCGGAGGATGCTGTCTGCGTAGATTCCTCGGATATGACAGTGGAAGAGGTAACAGAGACGATTCTTAAGCTTGCAGAGGAAAAGAATTAAAAGATTAAGAATTAAAAGAATAAGAATTAAAAAAGCATTAAAGGGAAAAGCATTACGAAAAAAAGGAAGGGACAGATCATGGAGGTGAAGCTGGCAAAGACAGCCGGATTCTGCTTCGGCGTGCGCCGGGCAGTGGACACAGTTTACGAGCAGATAGAGAAGGCGGAAGGCCCCATTTATACATACGGCCCCATCGTGCATAATGAGACGGTGGTGCGCGATCTGGAAGAACAGGGCGTGCGCGTTCTGAATTCCGAAGAAGAGCTGGAAGCGCTCACGGAAGGAACCGTTATTATCCGCGCTCACGGAGTGGGGAGACATATCTATGAGATTCTGGAAAAGAACGGTGTACATCTTGTAGACGCCACCTGTCCTTTTGTCAGAAAAATCCACAGGATCGCCCAGAGAGAGGAAGCTGCCGGAAGAAAAATTCTGATTATCGGAAATGCCAGTCATCCGGAAGTGGAGGGAATCCGCGGCTGGTGTCAGAAGCTGTCCTATGTGATAGAATCCATTGAAGAAGCAGAGAATTTCAGCGCCCCGCCGGAGGAAAAGCTGTGTATCGTTTCCCAGACGACATTTAACTACAATAAATTTGAAGATTTAGTTGAAATTATTTCAAAAAAGGGGTATGATATAATTGTTTTAAATACGATTTGCAGTGCGACAGAGGAGAGGCAGACGGAGGCAAGAAAGATAGCGTCTGAAGTGGACGCTATGATTGTCATAGGCGGAAGCCACAGCTCGAACACGCAGAAGTTATTTGAAATATGCAAGAAAGAATGTGGAAATACTTACTATATACAGTCACTTGATGATTTGGATCTGAAGACATCG
>CAUWNO010000152.1:0-5145 GCA_963559965.1 uncultured Lachnospiraceae bacterium
AGGGGCGGGGATTCAGCCATTTTTGACCGTATTGTCCCTTGGTACACCGACGCTATCAATGAAAAATATATCTTTGTGCTACAGGCTGTCGTCCCGGAGGGATTCTGTCAGATCGCAGCGCAGAATGCTTCGCCCGCCAAGGTAATAGGCAAGAAAGACAAAGGCAAGAACAGCGACAGAAAAGGACACGAAAGGCGCAGCGGGAAGGGCTTTCAGAAAGCGTCCGATTTCCAGATGACTGGCAGAAACGGCAAAAACAGCAAATGCGGCTGTGAAGGGCAGGGCAAAGAGGAGGGGGCGTCCGGCAAGAAAGAGAGCTTCTATCAGAAACATTTTCTTCATCTGACGCGGTTCCATTCCAATAGACATGTAACGGGCGAATTCTCTTTTGCGAAGCCGCAGAAAGCTCAGAGTGTTGGAAAAGATATTTGCGATTCCCACAGCTGCAAGAAGAGTACAGAAGCCTCCGACAAGAAGCAGATAGCCCCGTATCATTTTATCGTTTAATATTTTTTCCTGAATACGGTTTTCCGCTACGGCTTCCGCTTCCCCTGAAAGAACAGAAAGGAGAGCTTTTTCCGTTTCAGCAAGTTCCGGAAGGGAAGGATTTTCCTTTGCAAGGATTCGGACGAGCATGTCGTTTTCCATAGAGAATACTGCTTTGTTCTCTGCGGTCAGGCTGTTCCAGAGAGAAACCGGAAGAAACAGTACGAGAGAGTAATCCGGGTATTCCTCCCGAAGAAGAGGAGCCTGACTGGAAAGGGAAAGAAGAGGGAGCGAAAGCTCCTGTCCGTTTTCGGATTCCAGTGTGACCGAAGAAAGCTCTTCGTTTACAAAGGGCAGATAGCTTCGGGAGCGGAAATTACTGTGAAGGCTGTCCCAAATCTGGTTTAAAAGGATGGCGCCGTCAAGAGAAGCGTTTGTCCCTGTCTGGCGGCAGTAGGAGAGGAAGCTTTCGTCATCCAGAATCATAAGAACTCCGTCGGCTGTATCTGTCTTTGCTTTCGGGGAAAGGGCAGAAAGACCGCCCAGCGAAAGAAGCTCGGGACTTTGCATATCTTCAGGCAGAAGGACGGAAGCCTTTCCCTTCTGGTATACGGCGCAGTCGCGTATTCCGGGGAGATTTTTCAGCTCGTCTGTTCTGGAAAAATCAGAAATTTCCGTATCTTTTACAGACGCCATAACATCCCAGGCATCCTGATATCTTGCAAAATAGGTTTCTTCCGTACTGATTCCGGAAAGCGTAAAGAAACAGAGCATAACGCCGAGGGTGGTAAAAGAAAGCGTCAGAGAAAGAGCGGAGGTCCGAAGGGCTTTCCTTCCTGTCCGGAGGGCAGTTTCGGCAAGCTCACCTTCTATGCCAAAGAGCCGGGCAATCAGAGAAGGTTTTCTGCTGCGGCGCGGAGCCGCTTCTGTCTGACGTACCGCTTCAAGGGGTGAAATACGGCTTAACCGCACGGCAGGAATGAGGGAGGAAAAAAATACAGTCGCAGCCGATGCAAAAATCGAAACAAAAAATACGGAAGGCTTCATAGTCCAGACTGAGGGGACCCTGCCGGGGATGGAAGCCCCTATCGTGTTGATGGCATAGACAATTCCCCGCGCGCCAAGGATGCCAAGAAGGTTTCCGAGGAGAACAGGCAGAATACACAAAGCGGCAGCCTCCTGAAGAAGACAGAGGCAAATCTGTCCCGGAGTGGCTCCTGTACAGGAGAAAATGCCAAACTGACGGATTCGCGTGTTCATCGACAGAGCGAAAGAATTGTAGATGATCAGCAGAAGCGCCAGACAGATAAGGATAAGTACACATGTAAGAAACGGCAGCAGGAGAGGCGGATTGGGGTCCGCCGGGTCATGAATCAGAAGGCGGGACAGAAGAAGGTGATGATACTCGATATTTTCTTCAGAAAGTCCAAGCTGCTCCGCAATAAGAGGCATATCCTGGAAAACAGTTTTCGGGTTTTCAAAGTACAGATTGACAGTCAGACCCTGAGTTTCGCCTTCTTCCTCGTCTTTTGAGGAGACTGCGATTTCTGTCTCTTTTACATTAGAGAAGGAACGCAGGAGAGCGATATCATCTTCTTCTGCTCCTGTAATTCGGGCGTGCCAGCCTCCCTCTTCTTCTGTGATAAGGTTGATCTCGTAGTTCCAGAACTGGAAAGCCAGATGAAGAAGAAGAGAAAGAAAAAGCGATGCAGCCAGAGAAGCGGCAATCACAGAGAACGAGGCGGCGCGGTTATGCTTCAGGTAATCCCTGGAATAATCTTTCCACATATGCTTCACCTCCGTCTTTCGTCGCTTACGATACGGCCGTCTTCCATAGTAAGAATTCTGTCGGCTTCAAGAGCAAGCTTTTCGTCGTGGGTAACGAGCAGAATGGTCTGTTTCAGGCTCCGGTTGGAGAGCTTTAACAGATCTGTGATTTCTCTGGAATTTTTTCTGTCCAGATTTCCGGTAGGCTCGTCGGCAAGTAAAAGGGCAGGGCGGTAAATGAGGGCGCGTGCGATAGCCGCGCGCTGCTGCTGTCCACCCGAGAGCTGACCGGGAAGGGAATCCAGCTTATTTTCTATTCCCAGCGTTTTTACGAGGGATGAGAAAAGTTCAGGCTCCGGTTTCCTCTTGTCAAGAAGGAGAGGCATCAGAATATTTTTCCGCACGGTCAGAGTGGGAATCAGATTAAAAAACTGATAGACGAGTCCGAGCTGTCTTCTGCGGAAGACGGCAGCCTGAGAAGGCGTCATGGAACCGACGTCTGTTCCGTTTACAAGGATAGCGCCGGAATCAGGCTTGTCTACACCTCCGATAAGATGAAGAAGAGTTGATTTTCCGGAGCCGGACGCTCCCGTAATAGCTGTAAATTCTCCCTTTTGAATCGTAAGATCAATTCCGTTCAGAGCGGCTGTCCTGCCGTCCCCTTTTCCGTATGTTTTTGTAACCTGCATACATTTTAAAATCTCCATAGTGTTTCCTCCATAATTGTTGATTTTCTGACGGGAAACCGTCTTTTATGCTGTATGCCAAGAATAACAGAGAAAGGTGACAGCTTAGTGACAGTAGAAACGGATTTCAAAGCAGGCGTTTCCGGAAGGAAGATTGCAGGCGCTAAGCGTTCCGTTCTGTATTTCTACCAGTTCCTTTGCAAGTGAAAGTCCGATTCCAGCTCCTCCCGGCGCGGCGTTCTGACCCCGGTAGAAACGCTCAAAAAGATGGGGAAGATCTTCCGGAGCAAAGCCGTCACCCTCATTTTCAATCCGGATCAGGGTATAAAGAGGATTCTGCTCAGAAGAACAGAGGACAGAGCCTCCGGCTTTTGTGTGCTCAAGAGCATTTTTCAGAAGATTTAAAAGAGCTTCCAGAGTCCAGTCAGGATCGACGCAAATCAGCATTTCCGGCATTTCAGGAATGACAAGAGAACAGCCGGAGGCAGAAAAAAGTTCGGAAAGATTTTCTCCTGCCATGGTAAGGAGCGTCAGAACATCGCTGGGACGTGGTGAAAGAGCCAGCGTTCCGGCGTCGATACGGGCAAGGAGAAGAAGGGATTCTTCCAGACGCGTAAGACGGGAAAGCTGGTTTTGAATATTTTTGACCTGACTGGAATCGGGAAGAAGCTGAAGAGAAAGGGAGGCTGAGGCGATAGACGTTTTGAGCTGATGGGCAATATTCGCCAGGTTGTCCGCAAAATGTACGCGGGCTGCTTCTGCTTCTTTTTTTGTTTCCTGAAGCATGGTTACCGTTTTATAAAGCTCATTTTCCAGGCGCGAGAACGAAGTGTCGCGGTGCAGGAGAGGAAGAGCTTCCGATCCCCGGTTCAGCTTTTCCAGATAAGAGGTCAAAGCTTCCATACGTGCCGCTTCCTGACGGCGCTGAAAGAGAAGAACGGCTGCAAAAAGAAGAAAGGAAAGAAGAAGGCAAAAGAGAGAAATATAAAAAATACCGGGGAAAAGGGAAAAGGAAAAATCAGAAGGGCGGTAGCCGAAGGCAGAGAGAAAGTCTGTCCTGGCTGAAAGAGAAGCGTCGGCTTTTAAAAGACGGAGCGAAACAAGGAGAGGCTCTTTGTACTCAGAAGAAAGGCAGAGAAGCTTTTGGGAAAAGCTTTCCAGAAGCTGAAACTGAGTCAGAAGGAAACGGCGCGCCAGAAAAATGGCTGTCAGAGATGAAGAGGCAAGAGCTGAGGCAAAAACAGCGGTCAGAAGAGAAAGATTTTTTTTGCGTTTCATAAGAGATCCTCCATACGATAGCCGAAGCTTCGCACTGTCTTAAGGCAGGGCGGCTGATGAAGCTTTTCACGAAGACGCTTCATGGTGACGGTAAGCGTGTTGTCGTTCACGAAATTTCCGGAAGAATCCCAGAGCTCTTCAAGAAGGCGTTCTCTGGTGAGGGTGCGTCCCTTATTTTTCATCAGCAGGAAAAGAAGCTGATATTCGGAAGGGCTCAGGTGAATTTCTTCTTCGCCCAGAAAAACCTGCATTTTGTCAGGATTCAGGAAAATGGAATCACAGCGAAGACCGGACGAAGCAGGTTCCGCGCTTTGAGTCCGCCGCAGGAGAGCCGTAATCCGGGAATGAAGAACGGCAAGATCAAAGGGCTTTGTAATATAGTCGTCGGCTCCTGTGTCAAAGGCAGAGACGATATCGGAAGCATCGTCCTTTACGGTTATGAAAATAACAGGAAGCTCAGGAAAAAGAGAGCGCAGTCTCCTGCAAAAGCTGTCTCCCTGAGTGTCAGGAAGATTCCAGTCGAGAAGAAGAAGGGCGGGAAGCTGTCTTGCAAGAGCTTTCCTAGCCTCCTGAGCAGAAGAAAAAAGGGAGACGGAAAAACCTTTCGTCTCCAAATAGGCGCGGACATTTTCTGCGATACTTTTATCGTCTTCGACATAATACAGTTCAGTCATATATGATAGGCTCCTTTTCTCTTAACTTAGCAAGAGGAGAGAATTCTGTCAATAAAAAAGAAAAAAGATTTTGAAAAAGAGTCGACACAGTGCAGTGTTGAGAACGGAAAGTGTCGAAAAGAAGTTTACAGAAAGAAAGATAGAGAACGGAAGGAAAAAAGGAAGAGTTTGTGTCAAAACAGGATGTAATAATGACAATATTTCCGACTCTGGCACAAAAATGAGGAAAAGACAGGTATAGTAGGTTCAGGAGG
>CAUWNO010000153.1:0-5052 GCA_963559965.1 uncultured Lachnospiraceae bacterium
CCTCTCATCCAGACTAAGAATCAAATATTCCAGCACATCCTTTTGTTTTTCGTTCAAAGGATATGTATAAAACTGAGAAAAAAGGTATTCCTCTAATCCCTCATTTTCTGTTGCCCCTACACTAACAAAAATGTCGCCTTCCTGATTTGCATAATCCTGTTTATAATATTGTATATTCTGCTTGTCTGTTTCCTCCAGCCATTCTATTCTTTCTACCATATCATGCTCTTCATAAGCTTCCTTCCGCGTTTCATCATATTCCAGCAAAGGATTCTCCAAAACCGCCTGACTTAAAAATGTATCCAGCTCCATTCTTCCCATTTGCAGAATAGATGCTGCCTGCTGTTGACGAACAGAAATTTTCTGTTTCTGCTCTGCTACAAATTTCATCTTCATATGCTTATATCCCTTTTATGATTTTAATACTGTTTTTCAAACTATTTTAATTTTCCCAAAATATAAAACTTCTCATTTATTGCTTTCTTATATCTTAAAATCTCTTTAATACTCCTTCCTATAACCATGGTCGCAAAGTGCACAACTAGCTAGAAAGGTACTCTGCAACTTTTCCCTTTTTGTATATTAATGACAGTATACAGGTCGATTCAGAGATAATCAGATACCTCAGTATCTTGATAGTTTATGAATGCAACAACCATAAAGTTCCTTATTTTTTTCTTATGCATAAAATAACCTTTGTTATTTGGCGCTCAAAAACTCAATTACCTCCTGTCTGTCCGGTACCCCTGTCGCAGCACCTTTTCTCTTTACTGCTAAAGCTCCTGCTGCACTTGCTTCTTCCATACATTTTCTATTGCTTTTTTGTTCTGCTATTCCTGCCAGAAAATATCCGCAAAAAGTATCTCCTGCTCCTGTAGTATCTATAGCTTCTACTTTAAAACTATTTTGTTTAATCACTTCTTTTTGATTAAAAAATACAGAGCCTTTTTCTCCTAAAGTCAGAACAAAAGATGCCTGAGGATACTTCTTACATAAACTTTCCTTAATCAGCTCTACGTCATCCGATAAAGTATCTGCCAGCATAGCTCCTTCTACTTCATTCAGAATAAAATAGTCCACCTGACTTAAATTGCACTCATATATAGACTCACTCGCCGGAGATGGATTAAACGCTACCCTCATCTTTCTTTTTTTTGCCTCTTCTATGGCAAAAGCAATATTAGGAACCTCATTCTGCAAAAGAACCATATCACCTTTCTGAAATTTATCAAGAACGCTTCGTATATATTCACAACTTACCTTCTCATTTGCTCCGCCGACGATGATGATATTATTCTGTCCTTCTTCATCTACCTGAATTACCGCATGTCCGCTTACACCTTCTAAACATTTAATAAGCTCTGTATGTACTCCCGATTTTTCCAATATATCTACCAAAATCTTTCCATCATATCCGACAATACCTGCATGATATATTTCCGCTCCAGCTTTCGCTAACGCTACCGACTGATTCAGACCCTTTCCGCCGCAAAATTCCTCATACTTTAAAGCTCTAATAGTTTCCTTTGGTTCAACAAACCTTTTTACTGTATAAGTTCTATCTATATTTAATGCTCCAATATTCAAGATTTTCATCTGTTATACGCCTCCACCATTCATTATTCTGTATAAATAAAGCGTTTTTCTAAATATTATTCTTATTCATAAAGTATCATATATTTTATTGTCTCACAAGATCATACTGAATTATCTATAACTTTTGAAGATAAACTTATGAAGCAAAAAAGTGCCGTACTCCCATCAAAGGACACGACACTTATAGAGAAAAATCTTTAAAATGTGAATTCTCTATTTCAATAGATAAAATAAACTGCCAATCAAATTGTAATTAAACCAATTCTCTGCCAACTGACTTTTATACCTCAAACAGCAAATCACCATAAGAAGGCATCGGCCACATTTCCTTTGCCACCAGCATCTCGAGCTTGTCCACCGGACAGCGAAGCGCCTCCATCGCCGGAACGATATGCTCCTGAATATAGACGGCGCGCTCTCTTCCCTCTGCTTTTTCAGCCGAACGGTCTGTAAGCTCGGTAAGCTCTTTCAATGCTTCCTTGGCTTCTGCCAGAAGAGAAGAGCACTCTTTCAGAAGCTCTGTCTGTACACTAATATTTGCCTCAGCGCAGGCGGAGCGGATCTGATTAATCGAAGTAGCCAGAGCCGTCGTGTACTGAAGCACAGACGGAATAATATGTTTGCTGGCGATATCAATCATCGCGCGGGCTTCAATATTAATCGCCTTCGCATACGTCTCATACTGGATTTCCGCGCGGGATTCAAGCTCTGCCCGCGTGAAAACGCCAAATTTTTCAAAGAGATTTACCGTCTTGTCGTCAGTCAGAACCGGGATGGCGTCTACCATCGTCCGGATATGGGGCAGCCCTCTTCTTTCGGCCTCTTTTACCCACTCCTCAGAATATCCGTTTCCGCTGAAAACAATGCGCTGATGCTCTGATGCGTATCTCTTAATCAAATCATGAACAGCCATGTCGAAATCTTCCGCTTTTTCAAGCTCGTCGCATGCCTCTGCAAATGCTTCTGCCGCAATCGTATTGAGAACGACGTTGGGAGCCGCAACAGAATCCCGGGAGCCTACCATACGGAACTCAAACTTATTTCCGGTAAAGGCGAAGGGTGAGGTACGATTTCTGTCTGTAGCGTCCCTGGCAAAATCCGGAAGCGTACGGACTCCCGTATGAAGGTGACCGCCTTTCAGACTGTGGGTCGCTTCTCCTGTACTGATGAGCTGATAAAGCACGTCCTCCAGCTGCTCGCCCAGATACACGGAAATAATCGCAGGGGGAGCCTCATTTGCTCCAAGACGATGATCATTTCCTACATCGGCAGCCGACTCGCGAAGAAGAGCCGCATGCGTATCCACCGCCTTCAGAATACAGGTCAGAACCATAAGGAACTGAATATTATCATGGGGCGTCTTGCCCGGATCGAGAAGATTAATTCCATCGTCTGTCGTCAGCGACCAGTTGTTATGTTTTCCTGAACCATTTACGCCGGCAAAAGGCTTTTCATGGAGCAGGCATTGTAAATCATGCTTATACGCCACCTTTTTCAGGGTCTCCATAATCAGCTGATTGTGATCGACAGCCACGTTGCATTCCGCATAAATCGGAGCAAGCTCATGCTGTCCGGGAGCTACCTCGTTGTGCTGCGTCTTTGCAGACACGCCGAGCTTCCAGAGTTCTCTGTTCACATCCTCCATAAAATCAGCAATTCTCTCACGGATAACTCCGAAATAGTGATCATCAAGCTCCTGTCCTTTCGGAGGCATGGCTCCAAAAAGGGTGCGGCCTGTAAATACAAGATCCTTGCGCTTTAAATATTTCTGGCGGTCAACAAGAAAATACTCCTGTTCCGCGCCAACAGAAGGAGTAACCCTGTGTGAGGTTGTATTTCCGAAAAGGCGGAGCAGACGAAGAGCCTGACGGTTTACTGCCTCCATGGAACGAAGGAGGGGCGTCTTCTGATCAAGGGCTTCTCCCTTATAAGAGCAGAATGCCGTAGGAATGTAGAGAATAGCCCGGGAACCGTCCTCATTTTTCTTGACAAAGGCAGGTGAAGTACAGTCCCATGCTGTATATCCGCGCGCCTCAAAAGTTGCACGCAGACCTCCTGACGGAAAGGATGACGCATCCGGTTCTCCTTTTACAAGTTCTTTTCCGGAAAACTCCATCAGAACTCTTCCATCCGGCTTTGGAGCTGAAAGGAAAGCGTCGTGCTTTTCTGCCGTAGCTCCCGTCAGCGGCTGAAACCAGTGTGTGTAATGCGTAGCGCCCTGCTCTAAAGCCCACTCCTTCATCTCATGCGCCACTACGTCTGCCACCGCCAGATCAAGTTCTTTTCCTTCACGGATCGTCTGCTTCAGCTCCTGATATATCTTCTTCGGAAGCCGTTCCTGCATTACCTTATCGTTAAACACGTTTTCTCCGAAAATCTTAGAAATGTTCGTTTTCCCTTCCATCTTTTCTCCCTCATTCACCTTTGTTTACAAGCTTTCGTCTTCCTGACTCTGTTCTCCCTGACCTTCTTCCTCCTGGCTCTGTTCCTCCTGCGCCAGCTCGCTGTCAGCCAGAAGATTTTCCCGGATCTCCTCCGAGATCCTTATTTCCACTGCTCTGGGATTATTGGAGATTTCAACCTTTGTATGTTCTCCTCCAAATTCTCCATCCAGCGACCAGGGAACAGGCTCTTCCGCTTCCACCACAATTCGGGAGCTGCGGAAGGAATACATATATTTCGTGTCAATCTGCTCGATCATGACGGCTGCCAGAATCTCCTGCAGCTCCAGAGGCGTTCTCGGACGGCGGATAAAGGTCACTTCATAAATTCCGTCATCAAACACCACATTTTTGCCGATGATGCTCTTAAATCCGCCTACCGATTTGGAATTTGTCACCATGCCGAAAAGGAAATCGCCCTCAAAGCTCATCTCCTCGCTCGTCACTTTCATATAGTAGGATTTCACATTTGCCAGACGCTTCATTCCTTCCAGAATATAAGCCATATGCCCGATCGCATTCTTGACCTCCTGTTTTGTGGAATAGGATACGTCCGTAAATATTCCAAAGGCTGCCACATAGATAAAATGATTTTCATTAAAAGAGCCTACGTCAACCGCATAGTTTTCTCCGCGCACTGCTACCTTTGCAGCCTGCTGCATATTGCCCGGAATCTGTATGGAACGGGCGAAATCGTTGCAGGAACCGGCAGGGATATAACCTATGGGAATCTTATGCTCCCTCTGCATCATTCCCGTCACAACCTCGTCAAGCGTTCCGTCGCCTCCGCTGCAGACAACCAGATCATAGTCGTCCGGAAGCTCTCTTATCTGATCTACCGCATCCTGAGCGGCTCTTGTAGGATACACAGTCAGAGCATAACCTGCATCTGCCATTTCCTGAAGAATACCAAACAGCTTTCCCCTGATATTCTCCTTGCCTGCGTGAGGATTATAAATAAAAAACAGCTTTTTCTCCAAACGCGTCATATTATCACTCCCTTATCCAAAGATAC
>CAUWNO010000154.1:0-5024 GCA_963559965.1 uncultured Lachnospiraceae bacterium
CAGCCATGCATCTCGGATTTGCGCAGCTAACGCTGCTCACCGCCGCATACGCGGCATATCTTTACCTTTCTGTAACGAGCAGTCTCTTCCTTCTTTGCCTCAGAATCCGGGATATTCGGGATAGCGCATACCAAGAAGCGTAAGTCCTCTTGCGGGAGCTGTCGGTCCTGCCGCCTGCCTGTCGCAGGCTTCCAGAATCTGCTTCATATCCTCCGGCTCATACGCGCCGAGTCCCACCTGTATCAGCGTACCTGCTATAATTCTTACCATATTATAGAGAAAGCCGTTTCCCGTAACGCGTATCCTGATGAGATCTCCTGTGCGCTCTGCCGTAAGGCTGTAGATGGTGCGCACTGTCGTCTCTGCCTGTGTGTGGATACTGCAAAAACTCCTGAAATCATGCTCGCCTTCCAGCCATGCGCAGGCCGCCTTCATCTTCTCCACATTCAGCTCTTTCCGGAAAAAATGAGAGTTCAGGCGTTCTGACGGAAGTTCAAATTCCCGGTTAAGAATCCGGTACTCATAAGTTTTGACGCAGGCTGTCTTTCTGGGATGAAAATCCAGAGGAACCTCCCGCGAGCTTTGAATCCGTACATCATCCGGAAGACGCGTATTCAGGGCATATGCCATCTTTTCTGTCGGCATTCTTGCCTCCGTGTCAAAAACCGCCACATTTCCAAGGGCATGAACACCGGAATCAGTGCGGCTTGCTCCAATCACCTGTATTTCTTCTCCAAACAAATCAGAAAGCGCTCTGTTCAGAACGCCTTCTATCGTCTCGCCATTATTCTGCACCTGCCATCCGCAGTATCCGGTTCCGTCATAGGCTACCGTAAGCATCACACGTTTCATAGTATCACTCTCACCGCAATCGTCAGCCCCAGAAAAAGGGCAACCACTCCATAAGCACAGTAATCTCTTCTTTCATATGCAAGAGGCTTCATTTTTGTTCTTCCCGAACCGCCTCTGTAACAGCGCGCTTCCATAGCCATCGCCAGATCGTTTGCCCGGCGGAACGCGGAAATGAAAAGCGGCACAAGGAGGGGTACGAGATTTTTCGCCCTCTGGATCAGATTTCCCTGTTCAAAATCTGCGCCGCGCGCAGTCTGCGCTTTCATAATCTTATCGGTCTCCTCCAGAAGAATCGGAATGAAGCGAAGGGCAATCGACATCATCATCGCGACCTCATGTACCGGCACACGAAGCTTCTTCAGGGGATTCAAAAGACGTTCCAGACCGTCCGTCAAATCATTCGGCGTTGTCGTCAGAGTCATAATTGAAGAGCCGATAATCAGATACACAAGACGAATCGCCATAAATACTGCTGTCCTGAGACCCTGATCTGTAATTTTAAGCTTCCAGATCTGCACCAGAACCCGATCTCCCGGCGTCAGAAACAGATTGAACACAAGTGTAATCAGAAGAATCAGGAAAATCGTTTTTAATCCCCTTACGATAAAGCGGAAGGGAACTCTCGAAAGGCGGATGACCGCTGCGAGAAATACCGTCGCCACAAGATAACCGTACAGGCTGTCGTTCAAAAACAGCGCTATCAGAAAAACGATGGTGGTAACCAGCTTTACTCTCGGATCTAATTTATGAAGAATGGAATCTGCCGGATAGTACTGACCCAGCGTAATATCTCTAATCATGGTTCTTTTTCCTGTCCGGAAGGGCACGCAGAATTGAAGCCGCCGCCTCCTCTATTGTCGTCGCATTTTCATCCACTGCAAAGCCTCTGTTCTTCAGGCTGTGCATAATGTAAGTCACCTGCGGAGCCGCAAGACCAACCTGCTCCAGCTCTTTATAGTGCCGGAACACCTCCCGCGGAACGCCGTCGTAAAGCACCCCGCCCTGATTCATTACAATGATGCGCTCCACATATTTTGCCACATCCTCCATACTGTGAGAGACAAGAACTATCGTAAGTCCCTGTTCCCTGTGAAGAAGGCTTATCTGATCAAGAATCTCATCGCGTCCTCTGGGGTCAAGCCCTGCCGTCGGCTCATCAAGAATCAGCACGTCAGGCTCCATCGCAAGCACGCCGGCGATGGCTGCCCGTCGTTTCTGTCCGCCTGACAGTTCAAAGGGAGACTGCTTCTCGTACTCTTCTGACAGACCGACCATGCGCATCGCTTTTCTTGCCTTTTCCTCCGCCTCTTCTCTGGAAAATCCCTGATTTTTCGGTCCGAAGCAGACGTCTGAAAGCACGTCCGTCTCAAAAAGCTGATGTTCCGGGTACTGAAAGACAAGTCCCACCCGGCTGCGCAGCTTCCGCATATCATAATCCGGAGCGTATACGTCTTCCTCATTAAAATACAGATGCCCTGAAGTTGCTCTGACAAGTCCGTTCAGATGCTGCACCAGCGTCGATTTTCCCGATCCCGTATGACCGATAAGTCCCAGAAACTCCCCGTCGCGGATCTCAAGATTAATATCCTTCAGCGCGTGGATTTCATAGGCTGTCTCCGGACTGTATGTGTAATTGATATGTTCCAGTTTTATTGACATAACGCTTCTACCAATTCCTCTCTGGTCAGAATTCCGTCCGGCAGATCTACGCCCGCCTTTTTCAGCTCCCAGGCAAGGAGCGTCGCCTGCGGTACGTCGAGACGGTATGCCTTAAGTCTTTCTACCTGTGAAAAGATTTCACGGGGCGTTCCCTCCATCACGACCTTTCCGTCATCCATGACGAGAACCTTGTCCGCATAAATCACTTCTTCCATATAATGCGTAATCAGAATCACTGTGATATTTTCCACCTGATTCAATGCGCGTATTGCACGGATCACCTCTTTGCGTCCGTTGGGGTCCAGCATCGCCGTCGGCTCATCCAGCACGATACATTCCGGATGCATCGCCACAACACCTGCGATTGCCACGCGCTGCTTCTGTCCGCCTGAGAGCTTATTGGGTGAATGATGTCTGTATTTCAGCATCTGGACGGCTTTCAGACTCTCTTCCACGCGCTCCCAGATCTCTTCTGTGGGAACGCCCATATTTTCCGGTCCGAAACCGACGTCTTCTTCCACAATCGTTCCGATAATCTGATTATCCGGATTCTGGAATACCATTCCGGCACTCTGCCGGACATCCCAGACTCTGTCTTCCTCTCTGGTATCGATGCCGTTCACATGAACAGAGCCGCCGCTGGGCGTCAGAAGCGCGTTGATATGCTTTGCCAGCGTCGATTTTCCGGAGCCGTTGTGTCCGAGAATCGCCACAAATTCTCCCTTCCTGACTTCAAAGCTCACGCCGTCCACCGCGCGGATCATTTCCTTCTCTCTGCCCTCTTCGTCATATTTTCTATACTCATATGCAAGGTCTTCCGCCTTGATCATTTCTCTCTTCTCTTCCATAAGTCTCTCTTTCCTGAGTCTTACCTCTTTTGAGATTTCAGCTTATTGTATCCCATCTGTCCGGATTTTGCATGAGAAAAGGACGAAAGGGCTTTCCTGCAAAAGGGTGAAAGGTTTTCGCGCTAAAACGGGGATGCAGCTTTTGCCGCATCCCCGTCGCACATCTGTTATTCAGCCTTCACTCCTGTCAACTTCCGATCCTGTCAGCCTTCAATTCTTTCAGCCTTCAATCGTAATATAGGTATTTTTCTCTACCGCAGGCTTTTCTTCCTTTTTCGGAACCATGATTTTCAGAATACCATCTTCAAACCTTGCACGGATGTCTTCCTGCTCCATATCCTTTCCTACATAAAAGCTTCTGCTTGCCGAGCCTTTATAGCGCTCTCTGCGAATATAGGTTCCGTCTTCCTTCTTTTCTTCTTTTTTAGAATCTGTCATTACAGATACCGTCAAATATCCTTCTTTCAGCTCTGCTCTGACGTCCTCCTTCTTCACTCCCGGAAGCTCAATTTCCAACTCATAGCCCGTCTCAAGCTCTCTGACGTCTGTACGCATCAAATGTGCCGCCTCACTGGCATATGCTTTCTTTCCTGTGTACGGAAATGCAAAATCATTTACAAAATCATCCAATAAACTTTCTCCAAAGATACTCGGTACTAACATCATTCATTCCTCCTTATATTCTGCGGCTCTGCCGCGTGAACAACAACGGTAACAACAAAGGATTTTCTTCTCTTGCTTTCTCTTCCTTTGTTCTGAATCTGTTATACCACCATTATTAGCACTCGTCAATAGTGAGTGCTAATAATTCATTTTTATTTTAGATTTTTTATATTTGCATAACAATCATAACATTTCCGACATATTTTGCGTACACAATTAAATCAAAACACGCTCTCTGTCAGGATGCTCGCCCGACCATCCCAGCTGCGGAAGCGTCATCAGGCGGTGCATATCGTCGTCTTCTATCTGAAAATCAAACACCTCAAGGTTCTGTCTCATTCTGTCCGGAGATGAGGATTTGGGAAGCGGCAGAACGCCGCACTGCAGGGCAAAGCGAATACAGATCTGCGCGGCAGACACCTCGTATTTGGAAGCAAGCTCCGCAAGAATCGGCTCCTGAAGAACGCGCGCCCTTCCTATCGGACTCCACGCCTCCACCTGGATGCCAAGCCTCTGGGAGAAATCAACCGCCGCCTTCTGCATATAGCCCGGATGAAATTCCAGCTGGTTGACAGTCGGAATGATACTGGTCCGTTCCAGAAGATTATTCAGATGATGAGGAAGGAAATTGCTGACTCCGATAGCACGCACCTTTTTTGCCCGGTAAAGCTCCTCCATGGCTTTCCATGTCTCCACATCGAGATCCTTCCATTCGGCATTCAGGTCTGCCGGACGCGGCCAGTGAATCAGGTAAAGATCAAGATAGTCTGTCCCAAGCTTTTCGCAGGATTTTTCAAATTCCTTCAGCGTCGACTCGTATCCCAGCTGATCTCTCCACACCTTCGATGTGATAAAAAACTCATCTCTGGGAATGCCGCTCTCCTTTACCGCCTTTCCGACAGCTTCCTCATTAAAATAGAAAGAAGCCGTGTCAAAATGACGGTAGCCCTGACGTATTGCCTCGCAAATCACCGTCTCATCCTGACCGTTTACCGTCTTATA
>CAUWNO010000155.1:0-5016 GCA_963559965.1 uncultured Lachnospiraceae bacterium
GCTATTATGAAAAAATTTATCTATATGCTTAAGAAAATGGAAAGAGAAACTACGTATAAATAACTTCCCTTACCGTGATTTTAGTATAGCAATAGATTGTGAATAAAGTGTGAATAAAATATGAACTTATTGTAAAAATACACAAAACATACAGAGTAAAGAAGAAAAAATAATACAAAATACCCAAAATATTTTTTCACAGGCGCGGGCGCTCTTGTCAAGCAGAGCAGGAAAATGATAAAATAGAAAGCAGAGGGATGCAAAGCTTCCGGAAGGGAAGCGGTATGCAGGAGAGGGAAGGAACATGGATAAGGATTTGACCAGACCGGTGTATATCATCGGACATAAAAACCCGGATACAGATTCTATCTGTTCGGCGATAGCGTATACCTACCTGAAAAATCAGGTGGAGGGAGGCGGCTATATCGCAGCGAGAGCAGGCCAGCTTAATCAGGAGACCCAGTATGTGCTGAATTTCTTTCAGGCAGAGGCTCCTGTGTATGTGGCGGACGTTATGACGCAGGTGAAGGATATTGAGATCAGGAAGACGGAGGGTGTTACGGGAAGCCTCTCTTTAAAGCAGGCGTGGAACCGTATGCGCCGTCTTGGGGTGGTGACGCTTCCGATCACGAAAGAAAATAAAATAGAAGGTCTGATTACGATAGGGGATATTGCGACCTCTTACATGGATGTGTACGACAGTAAGATTCTGTCTCAGGCAAACACCCAGTACAGAAATATTGTAGATACTCTGGAAGGCACAATGCTTGTCGGTTCAGAAGAGGATTACTATAACAAAGGCAAGGTGCTTGTCGCGGCAGCCAATCCCGATCTGATGGAGGATTATATTGAAGAGGGAGACCTTGTAATTCTTGGAAACAGGTATGAGTCTCAGCTTTGTGCGATTGAGATGCGGGCAGGCTGCATTATCGTGTGCGAAGGCGCGAAAGTCTCTATCACGATTCAGAAGCTTGCACAGGAGCATAACTGCGTTGTTATCAGCACGCCTCACGATACGTTTACGGCGGCGCGTCTGATCAATCAGAGTATGCCGATTCAGTATTTTATGAAGTCGGATAATCTTACCATATTCAATGTAAATGAGAAGACTGACGATATTAAGGAAATCATGGGACAGAAAAGGTACAGAGATTTTCCGATCGTCGACAAGGATGAGAACTATGTTGGCATGATTTCCCGCCGGAACCTGCTGAATCTGAAGAGAAAACAGGTGATTATGGTAGACCACAACGAGGAATCCCAGGCGGTGGATGGAATTGAGCATGCGGAGATTCTCGAAATTATCGATCATCACAGACTCGGCTCTCTGGAGACGATGGGTCCTGTATTTTTCAGAAACCAGCCTCTGGGCTGTACGGCGACAATTATGTATCAGATGTATCAGGAAAAGAGGGTTGAGATTCCCAGAAAGATAGCGGGGCTTCTCTGCGCGGCGATTATTTCCGATACGCTGATGTTCCGTTCTCCGACCTGTACGGCTGTAGACAGGGCTGCGGCAGAGCATCTGGCGCAGATAGCCGACGTAGATATAGAGGATCTGGCTGTTGACATGTTCTCCGCCGGAAGCAATCTCAGCTCAAGGACTGCGGAAGAGATTTTCTTCCAGGATTTCAAACGGTTCGGTGTGGGAAATACGCAGTTTGGAGTCGGACAGATTAACTCGATGAACGCGATCGAGCTGGAAGAGATACGGGAAAAGCTCGTTCCCTATATTGCGACGGCATTGAAGGAAAGCGGCCTTAATATGATATTCTTTATGCTCACAAATATCATAAAAGAAAGTACGGAGCTTCTGTGCTGCGGACCTAACGCAGAGAAGCTTGTAAGAGAAGCGTTCCGTCTTCCGGAGGATACGGACGTATATGAACTGAAGGGTCTTGTGTCGAGAAAGAAACAGCTGATTCCTGCGCTTGTAGGAATGATTCAGCAGATGGAAGAATTGCGATGAATGAGAAAAAACAGCATTGGAGAGCAGGAAATATGCTCTATCCCCTGCCAGCCGTAATGGTAAGCTGTGCAAGGGAAAATGAAAAGCCGAATATTATTACACTTGCATGGGTCGGGACAGTCTGTTCCGACCCTGCTATGGTGTCCATTTCCGTGAGACCGGAGCGGTATTCCTACGACATTATCCGCGAGACAGGAGAATTTGTGATCAATCTGACCACGAAAAAGCTGCTCCGCGCGACAGATTACTGCGGAGTCCGCTCGGGACGCGATGTCGATAAATTTGCCGAGATGCACCTGACAGCGGGAAAGGCGCAGCATCTGAAGCTTGCGCCCGTGATTGAGGAAAGCCCTGTAAACATTGAGTGCCGTGTCACAGAGATAAAGGAACTGGGGACGCACCATATGTTTCTTGCAGAAGTGCTGGGCGTCAGCGTGGACGAAGCCTATATGAATGAAAATGGAAGGTTCGATCTGAACAGCACAGGGCTTATCGTCTATTCTCATGGCACTTATCTTACGCTTGGAGAAGCCTGCGGAAGCTTTGGTTACAGTGTGAGAAAGAATAAGGCAGGAAGGCGGAAACGGAAATGAAAAAGAAAAAAAACGTAGTGCTCATCGGTATGCCGGGAGCGGGAAAGAGTACGATAGGCGTCGTGCTGGCAAAAATGCTGGGAAAGGATTTTATTGACGCAGATCTTGTTATCCAGAAGAAGGAAGGACTTCTTCTGAAAGATATTATTGCGAGAGAGGGGACGGAAGGCTTTCTTCGTGTGGAGGAAAAGGTGAATGCAGAGTTGTCCCCGGAGAATGCCGTGATTGCCACAGGAGGAAGCGTGGTATATGGGAAGAGAGCCATGGAGCATCTTGGAGAAATCGGGATTGTCGTATATCTGAGACTTTCTTATGAGGCGGTGGAGTCCCGTCTGAGCGACATCCACGGAAGAGGCGTGGTTCTGCGGGACGGACAGACTCTGAAAGATCTTTATGAGGAAAGAGTCGTTCTGTATGAAAAATATGCGGATATTACGGTGGAAGAAGACGGACTTGGTGTGGAAGAAACATTAGAAAAAACTTTACAAGCACTGGAAATGTTGATAGAATAAAAATGTTACAAATTTATTACACACGAATTATAGAAAACGAATGAGCAGAAAAAAATTATTTTTTAACAAAAAATCACAGCTTATTTTTATAGAGGCGGTAGTGCTGACCTGCGGCTGCATGCTGGTGGGAGTGCCTCTCCTGGGAAGCGGTTTTGGAAGCGGAAGCAGTTATTATGAGGTGACGCTGGAAGGAAAGGTTGTCGGCTCTGTGCGGAATCCGGAGGTCGTAGACAACGCTTTTCTGGAAGCAAGGGCGCGTATTTCCCGCGAGACAGAAGGTCTCGTTCTGGCGGACGTAGAGTACGATCTCGATAAAGTACCGAAGATTTTCGGAACAACCATGGAGTCGGACACACTGACAGACGCTATTTATCAGGAGCTGAGGAACGTTGTGGCAACGGCGAAGAAAAAAGCTTACCTGATGAAGATCAATGAATTTACCGTGACGGTCGGAAGCTATCAGGACGTCATGAACGTTCTCTATGCGACAAAGGACAGATTTGATCCGGAGAATGAATTTCAGATTAATATTGTCTCTGATGCAGAGAGAGAGCTGAATGTCTATACGGTAAACGTTACGGAGCGCGAGACAGAAGAAGCTCCGGCGAGCGAACCGGTGCCGCTTGGCGGACTTGGGGATCTTCCGGGCGGCTGCGCGGGAATCGGAGAGTTTGACGTAAGTATGGCTGTCGAGGACGTTATTACCAAGACAGTGACAGAGGAAGACGTGACGGACGACGCAGAAGAGGAAGCTGACGCGGCAGATGTTCAGGGAGACGGTCTTCGCGACGTAGATTTTGCGGAAAAAATAGAAATTGCAGAGGCGTATGTATCGGAGGATGAAATTACTCCGATAGAAGAAGCGATAGAGCTGGTGACAAAAGATACGGCGAAAAATGAGGTTTATGAGGTTCAGCCCGGAGATACGCTTTCCGTGATAGCGAACAGCCACGGTCTGCGCGTGGCGGAAGTCCTGGCTTTGAATGAAGGTCTCGACGAGAATACGATCCTTCATCTGGGCGATGAAATTATCATTACAGTTCCGGAGCCGGAGCTTTCTGTCACAACGGTGGAAGAATCCACCTATGAGGAAGATTATTACGCGGAAACACAGTACATAGATAACGATGAGTGGTATACGACAGAGACTGTAGTGAGACAGGAGCCGCAGCCGGGACATCATCAGGTGACGGCGCTGATTACGAAGAAAAACGGTACGGAGGAAGGCAGAGAGATTATAGCAGAGACAGTGATGTCAGAGCCTGTTCCCGAGATTATCGAGAGAGGAACACAGACGCCTCCGACTTATATCAAACCGCTTTCCGGCGGACGGTTCACCTCCGGATTCAAATGGAGATGGGGAAGACAGCATAAGGGCGTAGACTGGGCGTGTCCGGTCGGCACATCTATTATGGCGTCCTGCGGTGGTACGGTCGTACAGGCAGGCTGGTTTGGCGGCTATGGAAACTGCATTACACTCCGCCATCCGGACGGACGCCAGACAAGGTACGGACACCTGAGCAAGATTCTCGTATCTGTCGGTCAGTCCGTGAAGCAGGGACAGAAGATAGGTCTGAGCGGAAATACAGGACGAAGTACGGGACCGCATGTACATTTTGAAATCATTATAAGCGGAAGTCAGGTCGATCCGCTGAAGTATCTTGATTAAAGCGGCTGGAGTACAGGATAAAAGAAAAGAGGAATAGCAGGACAGACGGGCTGCCGTCTGTTCTGCTATGAAATTCCTATATAGAGAAAGGACGTTCACCAATCTTCTGAATAAGATGATTTGATGACGTCCTTTTTTAATACAGAAAGAAACAGTTGTTTCACAGCAACATTTACACAGTAGCAAATCCCTTGTTCTGTATACAGGATTCTACCTCAGCGCTGTCTTCTGTGTGGAAAATAAGCACAGGCTTTCCAGAAGCGCGGTTGAAGG
>CAUWNO010000156.1:0-4935 GCA_963559965.1 uncultured Lachnospiraceae bacterium
AGCTTTTCATAGCCAGATGCCCCTTGCTCTCAAAAAAATCCAAAAACATTCTGCGAAGTTCATTTACGCCATACTGTTTCATCTGTACCCTCCTGAACCTGTCCTATTTCCGGCGCTTTTTCTTTTCAGGGCGCACGAAATACAGGCCAAATAATCTTTTTTATTATAAGTTTATTCGCGCCCTTTGTCAATTCCAGCTTTCGAGAATCTCGATAAGTTCTGTTTCATAATCACCCAGAATCTCCTCCTGGCGGCCGCCGTGGCGCAGATTTGTCTCTACGCCGCGTCCGTCCTCCTCGAACTCCCAGATGTGATAGGGGACGCCGCGGTAAGAAAAGTCTATGCTTCCGCAACCGTCCTCCTCATGATATTCATATTCCCAGCCCTTCTCCTCGAGAAAAGCGCTTACCCGGGATAAATGCTCTCGTTCTTTCACTTTACTCAGCCTTTACCTTGTGATATACCTTCTTGCCCTTGCGGATAACAAGCGCTCCATCTGCGTCCATATCCTCACAGGTAAAGCTGCGGTAAATATCCGTCACCTTTTCGTCATTTACCGTTACGCCGCCCTGCTGCACAAGACGTCTTGCCTCAGAACGTGTGGGAGCAAGCTTTGTCTCCACAAGAAGCGCAAGAATATCCTTTCCTGCATCCAGATCTGCCTTCGCATATACGGTCGTCGGCATATCGTCTGTCTTTCCTCCGTTTGCAAACAGAGCCTTCGCAGCAGCCTGCGCCTTCTTTGCTTCTTCCTCGCCGTGAACAATCTTGGTAATCTCGTAAGCGAGAACTTCCTTTGCATGGTTAATCTCAGCTCCCTCAAGGGCGCCCAGACGTCTTACCTCATCCATGGGCAGGAATGTCAAAAGACCGAGGCACTCCTCTACCTTGACGTCCTCGATGTTTCTCCAGTACTGATAGAACTCGTAGGGAGAAGTCTTCTCCGGATCAAGCCACACAGCTCCCTTCATGGTCTTGCCCATCTTGATGCCCTCGCTGGTGGTCAGAAGCTTAAAGGTCAGTCCGTATGCCGGCTTATTCTCCTTTCTTCTGATCAGCTCCACGCCTCCGATGATATTGGACCACTGATCATTTCCGCCCATCTGCATCTGGCAGCCGTACAGCTGATTCAGCTTCAGGAAGTCGTAAGACTGCATGATCATATAGTTGAACTCAAAGAACGTAAGTCCCTTCTCCATTCTCTGCTTGTAGCACTCTGCCGTCAGCATTCTGTTTACAGAGAAATGTGCTCCTACCTCGCGCAGGAAATCTACATAGTTCAGATCAAGAAGCCAGTCTGCATTATTTGCCAGAATTGCTTTATCGTTATCAAAATTGATAAAACGGGAAAGCTGCTTTCTGAAACACTCTGCGTTGTGATCGATCGTCTCCTTTGTCATAACCTTACGCATATCGGATTTTCCGGAAGGATCGCCTACCATGGTCGTTCCTCCGCCCAGAAGAGCGATAGGACGGTGTCCCGCCTTCTGCATATGCATCATCGCCATAATCGTCAGGAAATGCCCTGCCGTCAGGCTGTCTGCCGTAGCGTCAAAGCCGATGTAAAAGGTTACCGGCTCCTTTCCCAGAAGCTCTCTTACCTCTTCCGGATGTGTGCACTGCTCGATGAAGCCTCTCTCCATGAGCACGTCGTAAATGTTCTCTGCCATTGTCTTTTCTCTCCTTTTTTCTGATTCTCTGCTCTCCATGCCATTCCATGACCACAGGAATAGGATATCTCTCCTATAGCATAAAATAAGCCCCGTCCTTCTGAAAGGACGGGGCAATTACTCCGTGGTACCACCTTTGTTCATAAGCAGCTTGCGCTGCCTACCTCTTCAAGTGCCTTATATGACACTCTAGCATGCTAACGGGTGCAGGTTCCGCCGCAGCCTACTGAAAAAAAGAAGGTTTTCGTCTTTCTTCGTTCGGTGCGAAGCTCCGGGATGTATTCAGATACCGGTGTCCGTGCGCCTCTCATCATCCGGCAGCTTTCTGTACGAACGAATTCCTTATCCTACTTGTTCCCTTCACAGCCTTTTCTTTATTGGGTCAGATAACTTTTATCTACCGCCATTATAGCGACTGTCTTTCATTTTGTCAATCTGATTTCCTGAAATCCTGCTTTACCCTGCGTTACTTGCGGCAATCTTCACTTTGCTCCAGAGGTTTGCTATGATCTTCCTTGTGGAATCGTTAAACTCGAAGACTTCATCCTTTTCGTATCCCATTCTGGGAATATAAGCACTGATTCCCTCATAGTCTCCGCCTTCTCCCGACAGATCTTCCATAACCTCCTGATTCGGGGAGGTATATCCCACATAGCTGGAGTTATCGTAGGCTCCTTCATAGGCAGATGCAAAATTAATAAAGGCATGGGCAAGCTCCGGATTTTTTGCATTTGCCGGAATTACCATAGCGTCGGACCATAGATTGGTTCCTTCCTTCGGAAGATAGAAGCCCATATCTTCGTTCTCACTCATTACATAAGAAGCATCTCCCGAATAAATCAGTCCCAGCGCCTTTCTTCCCTGCGCCATATTATCAATAATCTCATCCGTGACAATCTCCGGCTCCATGGTCTGTACGCACTGAAGCAGCCATTCATAGGCAGCCTGAATCTCCGCCTCGTCTGCCGTATTCATAGAATAACCCAGCGCCTTCAGAGCCATCATAAAGGAATCTCTTTCTGAATCGTAAAGATAAATTTCACCCTTATATTTCTCATCCAGGAAGATTCCAAAGCCTTCTCTCTCCAAATCCTCTTCGTCCACCTTGTTTTTGTCATAAACGATTCCAACTGTTCCCCAGAAATACGGAACGGAATATTCATTTTCCGGATCGTAAGGCAGACCTTTTACTTCCTCGGCAAGAAGATCCATGCAGTCCAGCTGCTCCTTATCAAGCTTCTGAAGAAGTCCCTCTTCTATCAGCCGCTGAATCATATAATCGCTGGGAACGAGAAGATCGTAGCTTTCCTTGTTGGCAACCTTGATATACATCTGCTCGTTGGAATCAAAATTTTCTATAACTACTCTGGCTCCCGTTGCCTCCTCAAAGTCTCTGAGGATATTTTCACCTGTATAC
Organism: uncultured Lachnospiraceae bacterium; assembly: GCA_963559965.1. Classification (GTDB taxonomy): domain Bacteria; phylum Bacillota; class Clostridia; order Lachnospirales; family Lachnospiraceae; genus Laedolimicola. Next base: position 3,088 of record CAUWNO010000156.1, read on the forward strand.
TCGCCCCAGTTGTAAATCTGAAGCGTCTGTCCCTCAAAGGGTCTTGCGGCTTTACCCATATCACTTTGCAGCGCAACAAGAACAAGAGCCAGAACGCCGAAAAATCCGGCAGGAATCATCCAGATTCCCTTGCTGCTCTTTCCCTTCTTTTCGCGTTTTGCAGTAATCACCGGAACGATATTGATAGCGAGCAGCACAAGAGTGATGATCACTACTACCAGTGTCGAAATTGCATTGATGCTGGGATTCACACGCTTGCTCATGGTATAGACCATAATACTCAGATTTTTTACGCCCTGACCTGTAACAAAATAGGAAATAATAAAATCGTCCACCGACATGGTAAATGCTATCAAGGCTCCTGAAATGATTCCCGGCGTAATCTGGGGCACAATCACTTTTGTAAGAGCCGTGAACGGTGTGGCTCCCAGATCCATAGCCGCATCTGCCAGATTCGGATCAAGAGATCGGATTTTCGGCATAACGGAAAGCATCACATAGGGAATGCAGAAAGCGATATGTGCCAGAAGCATCGTAAGATAGCCTTTTTCTACACGAAACGTAATAAAAAGGAGCATCAGACCAATCGCCGTTACAATCTCCGGATTCATCAACGGAAGATTATTGACCTGTTCTACCAGATCTCTCACTATTTTTCTGGATTTACTCAGTCCAATGGCAGAAACCGTCCCTACCACCGTCGAGATAAAGGTCGCAAGAAGCGCCACACCAAAGGTCGTATACAACGCTTCCATCATCTCTCTGGATTCCAGCATATGCCGATACCAGCGGAGTGAAAATCCTGTGAAGCTTGTTAAAGACTTTCCTTCATTAAAGGAAAAGAGAATCATATAAAGAATCGGGAGATAGAAAAACACAATCATAAGAACCAGAAGGATTTTCCCGAATATGCGCTTTCCCTGCTTCATTCCTTTTCCCCCTTTCCGCCCTGATTACGCAGCTCAGCCTTACGCACCGCCATCATCAGCAGCATCATAATGACCGCCATAATCATTGATACGGCGCTTCCAAAATTCCACTCCCCGACAGTAATAAACTGATTTTCAATCATATTTCCTATCAGGAAATACTGTCCGCCTCCCAGAAGCTTGGGAATAAAGAAGGAACTAACCGCCGGAAGGAACACTAGCGTAATCCCGTTGATAACACCGGGAAGCGACAGCGGCAGCGTGATCCGAAAGAATGCCTGCACAGGCGCCGCGCCCAGATCTGCCCCTGCTTCCAGAAGCGAAGAGTCCATTTTACATAAAGAAGTATTAATCTGCAAAATCATAAAGGGCAGGAAATTATAAACCATACCCAGAAGAACCGCTCCCTCTGTGTAAAGAAGCTCTCCTTTTGCCAGCCCGACAGCGCTTAAAAGGCTCTGAATCAGACCTCCCTCGCTCAAAAGCCCTATCCAGGCATAAGTGCGGACCAGCATATTAATCCACATGGGAATCGTTATGCACAAAACAAGAATATTCTGTATCTTTTCCCGGCTTCCTGCAATAAAATAAGCTACCGGATAACCAATCACAAGACAGATTACCGTCGTTTTCAACGCAATCATCAGGGAGCGTCCAAGAACAATCAGAAAATCCGGGTCAGTAAAAAACTTTACATAATGTTCCAGCGTAAATGTAAAAGAAATCACACTGTTTCCCTGTTCCATAAAAGAGTACACGGCAATCAGTCCCATAGGCAGAAGCAGCATCATAGCCGCCCATACGATATAAGGAAGCGCCAGCTGAGAAAACCTTTTCATTTATACCAACATCCTCTCCATAACATGAATATCTTCCGGGAAGAATGTCAGACCGACCTCCTGACCTACTTCTGTATAAT
>CAUWNO010000157.1:0-4898 GCA_963559965.1 uncultured Lachnospiraceae bacterium
AATAATATTTTCAGATATCATTTTTCTCTAATTTTTTCAGGACATTCTCCACTGTTAATCCGTATTTTTCTTTCACATCCCGTAAAGAACCTGATTCCGTAAATACATCTTCTACACCTATGCGCACCAAAGATGCGTGGCGTGGCATTGTTGATACAGTTTCTGCTACAAGACTGCCCAATCCGCCGATAACAGAATGATTTTCTATCGTAATCATTTTTTTAACTCTGGATGCCACCTTTTGTATACACTCTCTATCAACAGGCTTAATTGAAAAAATATTAATCAGCTGTCCCTTCAGCCCTTTTTCCACGCAGGCTTCATAACTTTTCAATGCAAGATCTGACGCTGAGCCTTCATAAATCATCGCAAAGTCTGTTCCCTGATCTTCCATTATCACAGCTTTCCCAAACTGTACTTTTTCTTTTGCAGGTAAATTGGGAACACTGTCACGGGCACAGCGAATATATACAGGTCCTTTGTAAGAAACTGCAAGCTCTACTGCCTGGCGCAGTTCATCCGGATTTGACGGTACGAGCACTCGAAGATTCGGAAGAACTCTCATCAGCGCAATATCTTCATTTGCATGATGTGTTGCTCCATCATAGCTTCCATCCATACCCGGATGCGTCGCGATCATTTTTACATTCAGATTTGCATAGCAGATTTGACGAAGCTGCGTCCAACAAGTTCCGGATACAAACAGAGCAAAATTCACATAAAACGGAATCTTACCTTCTGTCGCCATTCCAGCTGCTGCTGACATCGCATTTTGCTCTGCAATACCCAATTCAAAGAAACGCTCTGGAAAAGTCTCCTGAAAGCGGTTTGTAGTAGTAGATTTTGCCAGATCACTGTCAATCACACAGATATCAGAGTTCTTTTCCCCCGCTTCTGTCAGGACCGTGCCTACTAATTCCCGCAAAGTAATTTTATCATACTGCATGTGTAAGCACCTCTCTTTCTCTTTCCAGATCTCCCATAGCAATTTTGTATTCCTCGTCCGTCAAACCGCTCGAATGCCATTTAGGAACGTTCTCCATAAAGCTGACTCCTTTTCCTTTTACAGTATGAGCTAAAATCAGCACAGGTTTTCCCTTTATTCCTTTTGCTTTTTCAATTGCCGCTAAAATTTCTTCCATGTTATGTCCGTCAATTTCTATTACATGATACCCAAAAGCCTGCATCTTGTCTGACAGCGGTTCAAGATTTATGATTTCATTCGTAGGATGACCAGAGGACAGCTTGTTATAATCAATAATATATACCAGATTGTCTAATTTATAGTGCGCTGCAGCCATCAGGGCTTCCCACATCTGTCCCTCCTGCATTTCTCCGTCTCCAGCCACTGCATATACTTTATGCAAATCTTTTTTCAACTTTTTCATCAGAGCCATTCCCAAAGCCATGGAAAATCCCTGTCCTAATAAGCCTGTTGTCGCATCCGTTTCAGGAATATCACAGGTATAGGGATGTCCCTGAAGATGAGAATTAATCTGACGAAACGTTGGAAACATCTCCTCTTTTATAATCCCTTTTTCCGCCAGTTCTGCATAAACAGCCGGAACCGCATGTCCTTTTGAAAGCACGACTCTTGTTCGATCTTCCTTATCAAAATCCACTTCATTTTCATAAATAGCTGTCAGCATATCAATCACAGATAACGCTCCGCCTACATGACCTACGCCTGCCCGATATACCATCTCCACGATACGTTTTCTGTTTTGATTTGCAATCAGCTTAAGCTGACCTGCATCTTTCATGTTTCATTTCCTCCATTGTCTAATCATCCTGACGTCAGTACATAAGAAGATTTTTTACTTACCACTTTCCAAGCAGCTTTCCAATAAAATTAAATACAATACCAATCAGGTTGAAATCTGTCTCCGGAAAGCTCGTTCCAGAAAGTCCTACACTCTGCATAATCGGATAAATAATAGCCGGACCCACCGAAATCAAAACACCTGTAATAAATGCTCCTATTACACAGCCTTTCCATCCTCCTCTTGCATTTCCAAATACGCCTGCCGTAGCGCCTATGAAGAAAAACGGAATGGCAACCGGTATCATAACTGTAGTCTTCATCGCTGCCATAATAAACATACAAATCAGACCAGCGGCATATGCAGAAATAAATCCAAGAACTGTAGCTGTCGGAGCATACGGAAATACAACCGGACAATCCAGAGCCGGTTTTGCTCCGGGAATAAATTTCTCAGTAATTCCAACGAACGCCGGTACAATCTCGCCAAGGAACAGACGAACTCCTGTAATAATTACATACAAACCACCTGTAAACGTAAGTGTCTGCATCAGCGGCCAGATAAGCCAATGGGTTCCGCCTGCCAGTGCTTCTACAGCTGCGCGTCCCGCAACAATTGCCGCTACATAATAAATGATTCCTATCGAAAGAGATACCGATACAATATAATCCTTGAACATAGAAAGCCATCCGGGCAGATTAATATTCTCCGTACTGTCTTTCGGATCTCCCACCTTACTTCCAAGCCATCCTGAAAATGCATACGCAAGAGTACAATAATGTCCGATAGCAATCTCATCGCTACCTGTTACTGCATTCATCGATTTCTGTGCAATTGCCGGATATAAAGCTGCTGCAAAACCATGAATAAGAGAACCGACAATAATTGCCGCCACATCTGAAAGTCCGAGAGCTTTCAGCAGAATCGCAAGCAGTGCTGACAGGAATAAACTATGTCCTCCTGTAAGAAAGATATATTTAAATTTAGTAAATCTTGCGATTAAAAGATTACAGAGAAATCCACCTACCATAATCAGCGCAATTACCATCGGAAACAGTGTCTGAGCCTGAGCAGTAATCGCTTCGGAAATAGGCGTAACTCCTTCGAGTCCGAATGCTGTTACAAATAGAGACTGAAATCCATTCAGTGCTCCCTGCGCCGCAGACGAACCTATTCCGAAAATCAAAAAACCAACGATTGTCTTTATTGTTCCAGCAATAACTTTCTCCGCCGGTTTCTTTTGAATCAAAAGACCCACAAGAGCTAATAATCCAATCAATAAAGAGGCCTCTCCCAAAATATCATAAACTACAAACTGCAATACTGCCATTTTCTACTTCCCCCTTTTCTTTTGTTATTCCGCCTGGGCAAAATACTTATCAAGTTCCTTCTCCAGAAACTCCATATCCATAATATCCTTAACGCCAATCACATACGCAGGAGAATCTTTAAATTCATCAATCAGGTCCTCCATAGTAATGATTACATCCACATTTTGCTGTCCAGCAAATCCGCTGAAAGCATCATGTGTTACATCCAGCGGATAGCCTTTCTTATCTATGAGCTTATCGACCTTGATTTTAAGCATCATAGAACTACCCATACCAGTCCTGCACATAATCAGACATTTTTTTGTTCGCATAATAAAATCTCCTTTCTTCTGCTAGTTGCTGTTTTCATGCTTTTTTATGTATGAAATAATGTCAGACGGTTTCTCTGCCGCCTCCAATACAGCCATAAATTCTTCCTGTTCCAGAAACTCTGCCAGATCCTGCAGTGCGCCCAGATGTGAATTTGCATCTGTCGTTGCAAGCATAAAAATATATTTAACAGGATCATTCGATTTATTTCCAAAATTAACAGGATTTAATAATCTGACAAAAGACATCGACGTCTTATTTACTCCCACTTTATTTGTAGCATGCGGCAGAGCCACTCCTTTTGTAATGACTATATACGGTCCGACTTCGTTTACGCTGTCTATTACCGCCTGTATATAAGCCTCTGTAATATCGCCTTTTTGAACCAGTATATTTCCTGACGCACGCACACACTCCTTCCAGTCTCCACAGTGCATATCCAGTTTCATGCTTTTTTCATCCAACAGTTCACTTAACATATATCCTCTCTCCTCTACCTTTTTATCCGGGAAATCCCGTATTGCATGGCGCAAAATTTCTTCCTGATCTTTTCCTGAATATTTCTGAAGCAATCCCCACAGCCAGCGTGCCGTTTCACTCCACTGCGTATAATCAGTCGGCGGTTTTTCCAGAGCAAAGCCTAAATCCAGCAGTTGCTTTCCTATCTTAATTATATCTTCCTGCCTCAAAAGAGGACTGACTCGGATGCTGCTCCGTTCTATCCTCAGCGGTACAGTTGTGATAATCAGGTCTGCATCGGTTTTTTCCAGAAAATGCTCCAGTTGATGCTCTGCAACAGCTCCCTTTATGTTCAGACAATAATTCTTTTTTAATCCTTCAATAACAAGCTCTGCCGTTCCTATTCCTGTTGCGCAGACCACGACGACGTCTGCCAGACGATTGCTGTTTTGTTCTTTTCTGTACAGTGCCGTTGCAAAATGAAGAAGTATGTATGCAATCTCGTCATCTGTCGCAGCTATAATGTCTGCTTTTGTTTCTTCTCTGACAACCTCCGAAATTGCTTCATACAGTTCCGGATAGCTGTGAATCAGTTCCTCTTTCAGGGGATTTTCCAGAAACATCCCACTCTTCTTTCTGTATGCGCAGACGTTGATATGCTGAAGCAGGCTTTCATACAGCCGTTCATCTCCCGAAAAATCACAGCCTATCTTTCTTCCGACGGCTGATATCATGCGGATGCAGTAATATTCCAAAGGTGCATTTAACGTTTTCTCTTCTTTTATCGCAGCGCTCGATTTTGCCCCTATGTGCAGAGCCACATAATATGTTTCCGTATCAGGAAGCTCAATTTCAAAGTCACTGTTTATCTTTTCTATAATCTGCTGTGCCATTTTAAAATGGACACTGTTCTTTTTTAATCCGCTTCTGTATTTTTCTGTCTCCTCATACCGCCCGTTATTCCGAAATCTTTCTATAGACAATGCGATATGGATAACCAGAGCCTCATACGCTACATCAGCCAGATAGGTAGAAA
>CAUWNO010000158.1:0-4897 GCA_963559965.1 uncultured Lachnospiraceae bacterium
CCTGCGACCTCCTGGTCCCAAACCAGGCGCTCTAGCCAAGCTGAGCCACACCCCGAAGCTGTTCACCTCTGCATCTTTTCGTGACGCAAGACATATTCTACTATATAGCTTCTCAAATGTCAATCACTTTTTTCGATTTTTTATTTGAATTTTTACGGATTCTCTGACTCACTCCACATAGTTGACTGTAAAGTGAGCTTCTCCCTCCCGATCAAGGTCCATAAGAATATAACTCGGTTTTCTTCCCTCCTGTCTGGGATAAGAAAGACTTCCCGGATTCAGAATTGTAATATCCTTATCCTGCTCCAGATATGGTCTGTGCGTATGTCCAAACATTACAAGATTAAAGCCTCTGGCACGTGCATCTTCTTTGAGCATCTCAGTCCCCATAGAAATATAATAATAATGTCCATGCGTGACAAGCGCTCTGTATTTTCCGATACTGATCTCCTCTTCTCTGGGAAGATCGCAAAAAAAGTCATTATTTCCAGCCACCATATAGACGGGACATTCTGTCATACTGCGAATATATTCCTCACTTCCTTCGGAGTCTCCACAGTGAATCAGCATATCTATCGGCTTTACCTTTTTCAGAACCTCTCTGAGAACTGTATCTCTTCCATGCGTGTCGCTGACGACGAGTATTTTCATCTCTCTTCCTCCTTCAGGCAAAAAGCTCCTTTTGCAGCTTTTCCTTGATAAGCCTCAGGGCTTTTCCTCTGTGGCTGACAGCATTTTTCTGCTCCATGGTAAGCTCAGCTGTAGAACAGCCATATTCCGGCAGGAAGAAAATCGGATCATAGCCGAAACCGCCTTCACCTCTCTCCTCATACCCTATGATACCCTCCATAACACCCCGCGCCGTAATCGTTCTGCCATCCGGAAGCACCGCCGCTATCACGCACACGAATCGTGCCGTCCGTTCTTCTTCCGGAACATTCTGCATTCTTTCCAGTATTCTGGCATTCTTAATCCGATACGAAGTATCTTCTCCCAGATAGCGTGCTGAATAGACGCCCGGCTCTCCGCCCAGACAGTCAATTTCCAGGCCAGAGTCATCTGCCAGAACAACAGCGTCTGTAAGCTCTGCAACAGCTTTCGCTTTCAAAACCGCGTTTTCCTCGAATGTCGTGCCGTTTTCCTCTACATCCGTCTTAATCCCCTCTTCCTTCATCGAAAATACTTCTATTTCCGGAGCAGCAAGAATCTGACGTATCTCACGCATTTTTCCTTCATTTCCTGTCGCAAATACAATTTTCTTTTTCATTCTTTTCTTCCTTCTTCCGTATTACCGTCTGTTCTTTTTATCCGCGTAAACCTTAAGACAAAGATTGCTGTTCTGCGTCGTCTCCACGCGTTCCCATATCTGATTTCCATCCGCACTGATATAGCCTTCGCCGTCATCAAGCACAACGGCTCCCCCAAGAGCCTCCGATAAAAATTCCACTGCTATCGGATACCTGCTCTCCGGTGTCGTAATCTGCACAACAACTGCAAAACGCTCGCCCTTTTCCACTGGCACTGCTTTCTCCAGCTCCACCGTATAGTAACCGGGATCCCGCAGATATCCTGACTGTGTATAGATCACATCTTTAAGCATTGACGGCTCCTCAAAATTCTTCAGAACTGCCAGTCTGTACCGCGTACCGCCTCCCGTGGCATAAAAACCTGCCGCCTGCAGCTCCTGCGTATCCTCTGCCTCATAAACATTGGCAAAGCAAGCCTTATCTGAATTATATCCCACCTGCCCGCACCAGCCGCAAAGATCTGACTGATAAATCACATCGTAATTGTCGCTGGCTTCCGTTCTTGTATACGCCACATTGTAATTTCCTATGTTCGCATCATAATAAGACACATAGAAAATTCCTTCGTCTCCGAATGATTTTCCCCAACTGTTCTGACAGATAAAAGCTCCGTCTCCCTCTGGCGTTTTTCTGAATTTTTTTGCCGGATAACTGTCGTCCCATCCTATGATCACAATATCGTGATTCGGAGTATTCTCTCCTTTATAACAGTAACTGGCATTTTTTCTGCTGTAATATGCAGAATCCTCCGACGGATCGGTGAAATCCATGTACAGAGAGCTTTCCACTCCTCCATACAGGTAAACGTTCCGCTTAATAGCCTCAAAATCTCCTGCGGCCGGCATTCTGACTTCCTGTACATGTCTGACAGCCTCCAAATTACCGGGAGACGTCTGATCCCCGTACGGATCTTCCTTTTCCAGAACAGGTCCCTGCCACGATGTCAGATATGCTACCGACATAATATAAGAGCCGCCGTCCTCCGTACTCATCTGGTAAGGATTGTGATAATTAAGATGATCCCTTGAAAAATCCAACTGCTCCTCCGGCATAAGACTTGTCTCCAAAGCTGTCAGAGACGCGAATGCCCAACAGGTCCCATACTGTCCCTGATCGCGGACAGGAACGCTTCTTCCTTCTTTTCTGCAGTCGTACGACGGCGGAAGAACCGTCTCTTCCATATCCTCCTCTATCCTATATCCTGCTGCAATCCGGCACATTCTCTGATACAGAGGAACGCCGCTCTCTTCATACGTCAAAACAGATTTGTCATTTTCTTTTTCCCTTCCCGTAACAAGAGCTGCCGCAGCCGCAGCCAGAATAAAGAGCAGTAGAATCAGGCTCTTCCCTATTTTTTTCATTCTGTTTTCTGTCTCCTGGGCGGTTTCGGCCCTATAAACTGATAGAAATATGTTCTCAGCATTCCATTATATATTTTTCTGTTTCGATCAGCCTTTCTTCCTATATAGCGCTCAGCATCCTCATAACTTGTAATCAGGTAAGCAGACCAGGAATCAAGCCGCCCCAAAGCCTCTCCTATCTCCCGGTAAAGTCCCGGAAGCGCCGTCTTTTCCTCAAGCCGCTCTCCATACGGCGGATTGGTTATAACAAACCCGTACTTTTTCGGATGACGCAGCTCACTCACCGGTCGTGCCTGAAAATGTATCATATGATCAACTCCGGCTTCTTTGGCATTTTCCCTCGCCGCTTTCACCATATCCGGATCAATGTCATATCCCTGAATATCCGTTGCGACTGTATCATCCATCAGCTCGTTGGCTTCCGTCACCGCCTCATACCAGCTTTTGCGCACGATAAGATTTTTCCAGTCTTCCGCTGCAAAACTCCTGTTGACTCCCGGAGCCATATTTGCTGCCATCATCGCCGCCTCAATCGGAAAAGTTCCGCAGCCGCAGAAAGGGTCCACCAGAATCCTGTCGCCCTTCCAGGGTGTCAGCATAATCAAGGCTGCCGCCAGCGTCTCCGTAATAGGCGCTTTACTTGTAAGCCTCCTGTAACCTCTCTTATGAAGCGATACGCCCGAAGTATCCAGACCAATCACCGCCTCGTCCTTCAGAAAAGTAATCCGCACAGGATACGCCGCTCCGTCCTCCGGAAACCACGTCACGCCATAATGCTGCTTCATACGCTCTACAATCGCCTTTTTTACAATCGACTGAATATCAGACGGACTGAACAGTTTACTTTTTACAGAAGTTGCCTTCGTGACCCAGAACTTCCCGTCTGCCGGAATATATTCCTCCCACGGAATCGCCTTCACTTTCTCAAAAAGCTCATCAAAAGTCTCCGCCCGGAATCTTCCCGTCTGAAGAAGCACACGCTCCGCCGTTCTCAAAAAGATATTTGCCCTGCATACTGCCTGTATATCTCCGCGGAAGCTGACTCGTCCATCTTCCACAAGGCTTATCTCGTATCCCAAATCCTGAATTTCTCTCTTCAGCACCGCTTCAAGACCAAAATGACAGGGCGCCAGGAATTCAAATGTCTTCATATTCTCTCCGTTTCCACAACAGCAACCAGGCAGCCTGCAGCCGCCTGGTGCTTTTATTTCTAATTTATCTTAATATGCCAGCCCTTTCCCTGTCAAGCAGTTCTCAGCGGACTCCGTAGCTTTCACAGTTTCTTCCTTCATATGCCTGTATTCCGCCTATCATTGTTTTCACGCGATATCCCTTTTCACCCAGCTCTCTGGCCGCCTTCAGACTTGCTCCTCCGCGTTCGCAATACAGGATCAGAGTCTGATTTTTAAGGAAACGTACTCTCTCCTCCAGCTGTTCATAGGGAATACAGACAGCTCCTTTTAAATGAAGCTTTCTGAAATCGCGCGGCTCCCGTATATCAATAATCACATATCCCTCCCGGAAAAGAAAGCTGTCTATCTCCCGCGGGGAAATCGTCTCAAACTCCATGCTGTCACCCTTTCTTCTGTTTTGACTCCCGGCGTCTCTGTGCATTCTCCGATGTCTCGTCCCTGCCTGACTGCGCCGGGATATATGTTATCATATGTATTTCTCTCAAAAAAGTGTCCTTTACAACGCAGAAACGGCACAGCAAAAGCTGTGCCGTTTTCCAAATCCGATTTTCAAAGCGCTTCTCCTGTCTCCGTCTTCAGGACAGCAGCTTACACGCCTTTTCAGCTTAATATCCGCAGTTCTCAGACCCGTTCTGCGCGTTCGAAGAATTCTTCATATTGGAAGCATTCTTTGTGTTGGAAGCGTTCTTTGCATTAGAAGCATTCTTTGTGCTGGAAGCGTTCTTCATATCAGAAGCATTCTTTACGTTGGAAGAGTTCTTCGCGTTACTGTAGTTCTTAGCTGAATTGTTTGCCATAATCGTTGCCTCCTGTATTGGAAATGTGTAACTTTTACATTCCTATTATGACCTGATTACAGCAAAATATCATTCCAGTTTTTTCATATACTCCGCGCAGAAAAATCAGCGGCGGCTACCGAAAATCAGACGCAACAGCCATACGATCATAAGCACCGGAAGCAGTACAGGAAGAACCCATGATAAAATACCTCCGACTACAAAGAAAATAAGCGCCAGAATAAGAAAAACCACCGCTG
>CAUWNO010000159.1:0-4765 GCA_963559965.1 uncultured Lachnospiraceae bacterium
CTTATAATGATAGTTCTTGTCTGGAATTGACACTACCTATTCGCTCTCCTAAGCGTGGGGTCGGAGGTTCAAATCCTCTTATGGACGCCAGCAGACAACGCCGAGAGCCTTTTTTAAGGTTTTCGGCTTTTTTATCGTTATAATTTCTTCTAATATTGACAAAATTGCTTTTTATGTATATAATAATAAACATTATAAGGACGGTGGTTGAGGATGAAGAAAGCTGCGTATAATATATTACCGGGAACAGAAGAAATTCTGGCAACTATGGGAGAACAGATTAAGCTTGCAAGACTCCGACGAAGCTTATCTGCTGAACTGGTCGCGGAACGCGCCGGAATCAGCCGTGCTTCTCTCTGGAAAGTTGAAAAGGGAGAGCCGTCAGTTGCCATGGGCATTTATGCAGCTGTTCTGCATGCCTTAAATAACCTGGATAAAGATCTGCTTCTTGTTGCCAAAGATGATGTGATGGGCAGACAACTGCAGGATCTGAATCTGATTACAAAAAAACGTGCGCCGAGGAGGTCTGAATAATGGCAGTAAATCAGAAAACAATCTTTGTTTATGATGATTTTAGTACTGATCAACCTGTCTTTATGGGAATCCTTTATGTGAATGTCATAAAAGGTGGAGAATCCTATTCCTTTGAGTATGATAAGGACTGGCTGAAAAGAACCGGACTTGCTCTGACTCTGGATCCGGGGCTTATGCCTTATTCCGGCAGACAGTATCCGACTGGCAAGAACATCTTCGGTCTGTTTTCAGATGCTTCTCCGGACCGCTGGGGTCGCGTTCTTATGAATAAGCGCGAAAGATTCCTGGCTGAAAAAGAAGGTCGTAAGCCTTCTAAGCTTTACGACAGCGATTACCTGCTTGGTGTATACGATGAAACCAGAATGGGCGGTATCCGCTTTAAGTCAGATCCAAAAGGACCGTTCCTTTCTGATGATAAGGAAACCGCGGCTCCTCCCTGGGCTACGCTTCGCACATTGGAGGAAGCCTCCAGAAACTTTGAAAATGATGAAACAGGTTTATCTGAAAAATGGCTGAATCAGCTGATCAAACCCGGTTCTTCTTTGGGCGGCGCCAGACCAAAAGCGACTGTCGTAGATATAAAGGACCAGCTTTGGATTGCAAAGTTTCCGTCCAAGAACGACGAAAATGATACCGGAGCCTGGGAAATGGTAGTACATGACCTGGCTGCGCTCTGCGGATTAAATGTCCCCGATGCAAAGCTTGAGAAATTTTCGCCTCTCGGAAGCACTTTCCTGATAAAGCGTTTTGATCGTCTTGGAAGCAAACGAATACATTTTGCTTCTGCCATGACCCTCCTCGGAAAGACAGACGGCGCATCCGCTGCCGATGGAAGCAGTTATCTGGATATCGCGGCATTCATCAAGTCCTATGGCGCACAGCCTAGGAAGGATTTAATCGAGCTTTGGAAACGTATCGTTTTCAACATGGCAGTTACCAATACCGATGATCATCTGCGGAACCACGCATTTATTCTCACAGGCAAAGGATGGATTCTTTCTCCTTTGTATGATGTAAACCCGGTTCCTTACGGTGATGAACTGTCTCTCAATGTAGATGAGGAAGATAACCGTATCAATATCTCTTTGGCAGTACAAACCGCAGTGAGATTTGGTATTTCAAAATCGGATGCTGAAGCTTATGCTGAAGATATCCTGAAAATCGTCAGAGATAACTGGGAGAAATTAGCCGGCAGATATAGTCTGACACGCAGACAGATCGAAGAAATGAGACCTGCGTTCAGCGCTTGTTATGACTAAAGCTGAAATGGCGGATAGCTTTCCAAAGATTCAAAAGAAAATAGAAAGTGAGAACACAGTGGAAGGAAATTTAACAAAAGGACCTATTTTAAAAACATTAACGAAGCTGGCGATTCCGATCATGGCATCTTCGTTTTTAGGAACGTTATATAATATTACAGATATGGCATGGATCGGTATGCTGGGAGCAAAAGCGGTCGCCGGGGTCGGTGTGGGCGGTATGTTCACCTGGCTGTCACAGGGCGTGGCATCTATGGCGCGTATGGGCGGACAGGTTCAGGTGGCGCAGTATATTGGCCGCGGAGAGCGGGAACAGGCACATAAGTATGCACAGGCAGCGGTTCAGCTGTCCGTATTGCTGGGTCTTATATTTGCAGCTGTCATTCTGATTTTTATAAAACCATTGGTCGGATTTTTCCAGCTGACAGATCCGGAAGCGCTGGCGGCAGCATTTTCCTATACAAAAATTGCCTGCGGATTGATCGTGTTCTCCTTTCTGACATTTACTCTGACAGGTATCTATACAGCCCAGGGCGATTCAAAAACGCCGTTTGCAGCAAACCTGGTCGGACTGCTCATGAATATGATTCTCGATCCGGTGTTGATTCTGGGGCTTGGCCCGTTCCCGGCGCTTGGGGTAACAGGAGCGGCTATTGCTACCGTAACGGCACAGTTTGTGGTTATGAGCATTCTGATTCTCGGAATCGTCTTACAGAAAAAAGAAAACGCATTAAAAGGAATTCAGTTATTTGCAAAGATACCGGCAGAACATTTACGCGGTATCTGCAAAATAGGAATTCCGACAGCGCTGCAGGGCATGGCGTATTGCATGATTTCCATGGTCCTCACTCGTATGGTATCCGGATTTGGCGCAGAGGCTATCGCGACTCAGCGTGTGGGCGGACAGATTGAGTCTATTTCCTGGAATACAGCGGATGGATTTGCATCAGCTCTGAATGCATTTATCGGACAGAATTATGGAGCCGGTGAAATGGACCGGGTCAAAAAAGGTTACAAGGCATCCCTGTGGACGGTTGGTATATGGGGAATCCTGATTTCTCTTGCGTTTATCCTTTTCCCGGAACCGATTTCCAGAGTCTTTTTCCATGAGGAAGCAGCTATTGCCGTTTCCGTTGGATATCTTACGATCATCGGATTCAGCGAAGCGTTTATGTGCGTGGAGCTGACGACGATAGGCGCTTTGTCAGGTCTTGGAATGACGCACCTGAGCAGTGTGATCAGCATTTCATTAACCAGCGCCAGAATCCCGCTGGCGATTCTGCTTGCCGGAACTTCACTGGGACTGCTGGGTATCTGGTGGGCTCTGAGCGCTACGTCCATCGTAAAAGGAATCGTATTTGTTCTTGTATTTTACCGGGTGGTAAGGAAAATAGAGAGAGAAAAATATTAAGACAGATAAGACAGGCTGCTGCAGCTGACAGTACAATCACTGCGGTTCACACAGTAAGATAAATGGAGGTATTCTATGAATTTTATTAAAAAAAACGGAAAGGGCATTCTTGTGTGTTTTGCCGTTGCCCTTCCCGCATCCTTTCTTGGAAAATTGTTCCCCGTTATTGGCGGTCCCGTATTTGCTATTCTTTTAGGCATAGCCCTTGCTCCGCTTATCCGAAAAAGAACTTCTCTTGAAAATGGAATCCGTTATACTTCAAAAAAGATACTGCAATATGCCGTGATTCTCCTTGGTTTCGGTTTGAATCTGAAGGTCGTTATGGAAACTGGAAAACAGTCTCTCCCTATCATTTTATGTACCGTCACGACTTCCCTTGTTATTTCCTACATACTTCATAAAACCATGCGCATTCCCGGAAAGATTTCCACTCTGGTCGGCGTTGGCTCTTCTATCTGCGGCGGTTCGGCGATTGCCGCGACAGCTCCCGTCATCGATGCTGATGAAGAGGAAGTCGCTCAGGCAATTTCCGTAATCTTTCTGTTCAACATCCTGGCTGCCCTGCTGTTTCCCGCTCTCGGAACTGCTCTTGGCTTTTCCGGCACTTCAGGCGAAGCCTTCGGTATTTTTGCAGGAACAGCCATTAACGATACCTCTTCTGTGACAGCGGCTGCCTCCACCTGGGACAGTATTTACCATCTCGGAAACGAAACGCTTGATAAAGCAGTAACGGTTAAGCTGACAAGAACACTGGCAATCATTCCTATCACACTGATGCTCGCCTTATACCGCGCGAAAAAAGCAGAAACACAAAACGGAGAAAAGGTCTCTCTGAAAAAAGTTTTTCCGTTTTTTATCCTCTTCTTTATCGGAGCCAGCCTGATCACAACAGCCGCAACCTCTGTCGGCGTACCGTCTGAAATATTTCAGCCATTAAAATCTCTCTCTAAATTCTTTATTGTGATGGCGATGAGTGCAATCGGCTTCAACACAGACGTTGTAAAATTAGTAAAAACCGGCGGCAAGCCTATTTTAATGGGAATGGCATGCTGGATGGGCATTACTCTGGTATCGCTCGCCATGCAGCATTTCCTGCATCTGTGGTAAGATACCTCTGCCTTTGCTTTCTTATTCAGAAAGCTCCATTTTCTGGATTCTATCGCACAGAAATGCCGCTGTTTCTTTATCGTGCGTGATGAAAAGATATGACAGACCGTGCTTTTCTTTCAAGTCCTTCAGAATCTGAAGAATCTGTGCCTGAACGGAAATATCCAGCATGGAGGTCGGCTCATCCAGAACAAGGATTTCCGGTTCAAGAAGAAGAGCGCGGCAGAGACTCAGACGCTGAATTTCTCCTCCGCTCACCTGATGCGGATACCTCGTAAGAAGCTCCTCCGTCAGCTTTACCTGTTCCAGAAGCTGATGGAGGTGTTCTTCATCTTCTTCTCTTTTCCCCTTTCTCCCATAAAATGATAAGGGTTCCAGAATACTTTCCCCAAGGCGCATGCGAGGATCAAAAAAAGATTCCGGTCTTTGTGAAATCAGCTGTACCTTTTTGCGA
>CAUWNO010000160.1:0-4741 GCA_963559965.1 uncultured Lachnospiraceae bacterium
ACAGACAGGAGGATATTCAGATATGAAAGAAAAAGTTGTACTGGCATATTCCGGCGGTCTTGACACCACCGCGATTATACCGTGGCTCAAAGAACATTTTGATTATGAGGTCATCTGCTGCTGCATTGACTGCGGACAGGAAAGCGAGCTGGAAGGTCTCGACGAAAGAGCGCGTCTTTCGGGAGCTTCCAAGCTTTATATTGAGGATCTTGTAGACGACTTCTGCGATAATTATATCATGCCCTGCGTAAAAGCAGATGCCGTATATGAGAACAAATACCTTCTCGGAACCTCCATGGCACGCCCCGCTATTGCAAAAAAGCTGGTAGAGATCGCTCGTAAGGAGGGCGCTGTCGCTATCTGCCACGGCGCTACCGGAAAAGGAAACGATCAGATCCGCTTCGAGCTTGGAATCAAGGCGCTTGCTCCTGATCTCAAAATTATCGCTCCCTGGAGAATGACAGACGTATGGACCATGCAGTCCCGGGAAGACGAGATTGCTTACTGCGAGAAGAACGGCATCCATCTTCCCTTTGGAACAGATTCCAGCTACAGCCGCGACCGGAACCTGTGGCACATCAGCCACGAAGGTCTTGAGCTTGAAGATCCTGCAAACGAACCAAACTATGAGCATCTTCTCGTTCTCGGCGTTACGCCGGAAAAGGCTCCCGATGAGGGCGAATATGTAACCATGACCTTTGAAAAGGGAATCCCGACCTCTGTAAACGGCAAGAGCATGAAGGTCTCCGACATCATCCGCACCCTCAACGCTCTTGGCGGAAAGCACGGTATCGGCATCGTAGATATCGTAGAAAACCGCGTTGTGGGCATGAAATCCCGCGGCGTATACGAGACACCGGGCGGAACGATTCTGATGGAAGCACACCGTCAGCTTGAAGAGCTTGTTCTCGATCGCGCCACAATGGAAACAAAAAAGGATCTGGGAAATAAATTTGCCCAGATCGTATACGAAGGAAAATGGTTCACGCCGCTCCGCGAAGCGATTCAGGCCTTCATGGACGTCACGCAGGAATATGTAACGGGAGAAGTAAAGTTTAAGCTTTACAAGGGAAATATTATCAAGGCAGGAACGACCTCCCCCTACTCTCTCTATAACGAATCCCTCGCTTCCTTCACCACAGGCGATCTGTACGATCACCATGACGCCGACGGCTTCATCACCCTCTTCGGACTTCCTCTCAAGGTCCGCGCTATGAAGATGGCAGAGGTGGAAGCTTCCAAAAAGGAAATTTAAATCCTGCTTTCCATCCGTTTCAGCAGGAAAAACATTAAAAAGAACGCTCATGATTCTCAACAGTGAATCATGAGCGTTCTTCTTCTCTTTTCTGCCTGCCCTACGACAGTCAAATTACTTCCTTACATGGCTGCATCCTTTAACAGCCCCGTTTTTTCTATGAATGCTTCTGTTAATTATTCTACTACTCTTTCTACTACTCTTTCTACTTCTCTTTCTTCTTCCCAAACTTTTTACTGATCTGTACGACCACTCCGCTCAGAGCCAGCAGCGCCAGAGCGTTGGGAATTACCATCAGACCATTAAAAAAGTCTGCAAGCTCCCATACAAGCTCTACCTTAAGCGTAGAACCTACGATAATCAGAACGACTACAATCAGAGAATAAATCCTGACCGCCTTTTTCCCGAAAAGATAGTGAACGTTGATTTCACCGAAGAAATGCCATCCGAGGATTGTCGAGAATGCAAAGAACAAAAGACAGATGGCGACAAAAATATCTCCAAAGCCTCCAAAGCCCTGCATAAACGCCTCCTGCGTAAGCGCTACGCCGTCCTTTCCGGAGGAAAGAGCGCCCGTTGTAAGGATAGAGAATACCGTCAGATTCAGGATAACAAACGTATCGATAAAAACGCTGATCATGGCAGTCAGACCCTGCTCATGAGGATTCTTTGCAGCCGCGCGCGCATGTGCATGAGGAGTGGAACCCATACCTGCCTCATTGGAAAACAGTCCTCTCGCCACGCCGTACCGGATAGCTTCGCGAATCGTAATACCCGCAGCTCCTCCGAGAATTGCCTGCGGCTGGAAAGCGCCTACAAAAATCATCTTCAGAGCGCCCGGCAGAGCCGTGATATTCATAAGAATTAAAACAATGCTTCCCAGAATATAAACGCCTGCCATAAACGGCACGATCTTTTCTACTACAGCCGCAAGACGCGTTGTTCCGCCGATAAAGATGAAGGAAGCAAATACAGCGAGAACAATTCCGACAGCCACGGCAGGGATATGGATATTTCTTGACTCAAACACACCGGAAAATGCCGCTCCGATAGAGTTGGACTGCACC
Source organism: uncultured Lachnospiraceae bacterium (assembly GCA_963559965.1). Lineage (GTDB taxonomy): Bacteria > Bacillota > Clostridia > Lachnospirales > Lachnospiraceae > Laedolimicola. The sequence continues at coordinate 2,323 of CAUWNO010000160.1, forward strand.
ATATTTCCCATGAAGCCCAGAGCCAGAATAATAAAGACGGCAAATACCGCTGCAAGCACTTTTCCAAAGGTTCCCTTAAACGCCTGGCGGATATAATAAACGGGGCCTCCCGTAACCTCTCCTTCTACAGTCGTCTTATATTCCTGCGCCAGCGTCGCTTCTCCGTATATGGTCGCCATTCCGAAAAAGGCGCTGACCCACATCCAGAAAATTGCTCCCGGTCCTCCGGAAATCAGAGCCGTCGCCGCTCCCGTCAGATTTCCCGTACCTACCTGAGCCGCTATCGCCGTCGCAAGCGACTGAAACGGCGTCATTTCACCATGTTCTTTCTTTTCTCCGTTTATCTTGAAATGCCCAAATACAATGCGGCAGCCTTCGCCAAACTTCCGCACCTGAATAAATTTCAGTCGAATCGTAAAATAAATTCCTGTTCCGCAAAGAATAATCAGCAGACCAAAGCTCCACAGCCAACTATTCATTGTCTTAATCACATCCAGCATCTTTCTTTTCCCTCTTTCTTTCGTTAAAATTTTGCATCTTCCGCCGGTTTTTCTGATTCTTTCTTTTTTTCCGGCTGATTACAGCGCAAAAAATAAGAGCCGATAATACTATCAGCCCTCTAAAGAGTAGAACATCTGCATTTTCAGCCCTGTCCTTTTGCCTGAGAGATAGGCAGATTCCCTTTTTCTGCGGAATATCTGCGTTACACCTTCGGCGCTCACTTTCTGAGACTCTCCAGAGTTTTGCTTTTTGCATTGACGTGAGATATCATACCATATTTCAGGAGAAATAGCAAGCGCGAAATTTCCTTTTTCTCCCGCTGCAGAAGCTTCCTTTTCTCCTGCTACCCTGCAAGAGCCAGTAAAAGAGTTCCTGCTGTCAAAAAGCAAAGTCCGACTGCAGCTCTTTGCGACAGCTTTTCTCCAAAAACGAGCCACGAAAAAAATACAGACACCAGAATACTGAGCTTATCTATCGAAGCAGCCACGCTTACCACGCCATCCTTAAGCGCCCTGTAATAGCAGAGCCAGGAAGCTCCTGTCGTCACTCCTGAAAGACAGATAAAAAACACCTCACGTCTGTCAAGACCGTGCAGTCTGTCTGCCTTTCCTGTTATCGGAATCATCACCCATGCCATCGCAAGCACGACGATCGTCCGAAGCGCCGTTCCAAGGTTTGAGCTTACCCCTGAAATTCCCACTTTTCCGAGAATCGCAGTAAGACTTGCAAAAACTGCCGACAAAACTGCATAGAAGAGCCAGCCTCTTTCCTTTTTCTCCTCCGACCTGTCTTTCTCCCTTTCTTCTTTCTTTTTCTGAATCATAAGAAGCGTTCCTGTGAGTATCAGCGCCATCGACAAAACCTTCTGCCACGATATTCCTTCGTGAAACACAAGCGTTGCAAGAAGAATCGTCAGCACAGAACTGGATTTGTCCACCGGAACCACTTTATTGACGTCTCCTGTCTGAAGCGCCTTAAAATAACAAAGCCAGGAAGCCCCGGTTGCAAATCCGGAGAGCGCCAGAAATATGCAGGTTTTTCCGGAAAGACTGCGAAGTTCTCCGATGCTTCCTTCTGGAATCACCATAATCCACGCAAAGACAAGAACTACCGCCGTCCGAATCGCCGTAGCCACATGGGAATCCGTCTTTTTGATCCCACACTTTGCCAGGATTGTCGTGATTCCTGCAAAAAATGCAGAACCAGCCGCATACAAGAACCACATCCTTCTCCGCCTCCTTTTTCGTTTCTTCTATCTTATCACAGCGCAGCTCCTGTGTAAATCTGCGCAGCTTTGTCAGCTCTCTTTTTATCACAAAAACGGGACCGTCTGAAAAAGAAGCTTCGTCTTTTCCTGACGGTCCCGTTTATTAAAGGGGAGGATATAAGTAATTCGTTTCTCTTTTGTCTGTTCTTAGTATCGCCGGAATCTCCCCTTTTATACAAAAGAATTGAAAAAAATCTGTCTTTGTGGTACAAAGAATAGGAACGTCCTTCTCTCCTGCATGGCACAATACCATATCCGGGAGCGTAGGCTGTCTGATTCAGAAAAGAAAAAGGAGTCTCCTTATGAAAGAAAAAGTAAAACGTATCCTCGCATTATGCGGCGCTCTTCTTCTTGCCGCTCTTTATCTCATCACGCTTGTACTTGCCTTTATCGATCCGACGGAAGCAAAAAACTGGCTGAAAGCCGCTGTCGTCTGTACGGTAATTATCCCCGTCTTTCTCTATGCGTATATCCTTATCTACCGCTATCTGAAAAAATAGGCTTTTTCCCTGAGAAAGAGCCTATCCTGCATAGGGGATCGAGTCAAAAAGTTCATACTCTGAGACGCCGCCGATATAATGTGTCCAGGTGTCTTCTCCCTCACCCATCGTATAGCGGATCTCCCCTGTTTCCCCTGTCTTTATATTTTCA
>CAUWNO010000161.1:0-4722 GCA_963559965.1 uncultured Lachnospiraceae bacterium
ATGAAATGATGTTTTGCAATAAAAGTTTTGCATTTATTGCTTGACATTTCAATTACTATACAAAATGTAATATATAATTGACAAAAAGTCGCAAATATAGTATTCTGATCATAAGAAAGAGGACGATAAAAGGACGATAAAAGGATGTGAGAGTGTGGCGAAGAATCTGAAACTGAAGGCTGCCCGTGCAGAGCTGGATTATTCGCAGGAGGATCTGGCAAAGAAAGTGGGCGTATCGCGGCAGACCATTAATATGATCGAGAGAGGCGATTACAATCCGACTCTGAAGCTCTGTCTCAGCATCTGCCACGAGCTGGGAAAGACGCTGGACGAGATTTTCTGGAAGGAGAAAGGAGAGGAAGAGGAATGAAGAACAGGAGAATCTTATGGAATGTACTGCGTCATCCGGAGAAAATAGAACGGGACGAGCGGGTGGAACAGATGGAACTGAAAAGCTATCGGTGGTCTTATACGTCTCTTTATTATATTATTCTTTTTACTGCCATATGGGGCAGAAGTATTCCGGAACTTCTGAACTCGGGAATGGATGGAGGAATGGACAGCGGCGGTTTTGTCGTGACGTTTATCTATATGGCAGTGATGCTTCTGGAGAATGGACGCTACCTTTACCGCTGTTATCAGGGATTTCCGGAACGGACTTACAGCGACGGGATTGGCGGCAGTATGCTGACCTTCCTTTTAAATACTCTGGTATCCGGGTTTATGTGGATGATTCCTGTTGCCGCCTTCCTCGGCTTTGAGACGCTCTGGGATACGGCGGCGTTCTGGGGCGGAGCAGCTTTTTATTTCCTGCTCTGTCATGTGGCATATTATCGCTATGCAGTTCTTATGGGAGAGGAGGAAATCCCGAAAAAGAAGCGGAAGTCTCTGAAGGCTCTCACTCTGTCCCTGACGGTGCTTTATTTTGTGGGAGTTATATCGGCGGATTTGGGCGCGCTCTGTTACCGCGCCAGCTTTCCCTATGCACCGGCAACTGTGCGCCTGAGCAGTCAGGAGATGGAAGAGCTTGTGGAGCTTCAGAAGGGAATCGACCAGTACCATAATCTGGAGTATGCAGAATATGAATGCAGATACGAAACAGACGCAGAGAATCCTGCACCGGAATATGAGAATGGAATGACTGCGCACAGCAGGTATTTTGTTACTCCGCAAAAGGTATACACGCGGTTTTTCTATCCGGAAGATGAGGAAGGAGAAGAAAAGGTATACAGGGAATTTTATGGAGAATACGAGACAGACAAGGGGATGCTCTGGCATGAATCCCGGGACGGAGTATGGGTTTCGGAAAAGGATCTGGCGCAGGGAGAGTATTTTGAAAATACGCAGCCATATACGGGAATTCAGCTGATAGACGCGAAAGAGATTGCGTCTGTAAAGAAGACGGATATTACAGAAGGAAAGCATGAAGGGTGCGAACGGTATACGCTTGTCTACAGAGAAGACAAACGGAACGTAAGGGAACGGAGCAACGAGCCGGATAATCAGATTTCGGACAGTATCGAAGAGGACTATGTGATAAATGAATATGGCTGTCTTGTATACTATGAGCTGAGGGAGACAGGAAGACTGAAAAACAGCAGTCAGAGATATGAAGAAAAAGAAAGCATCGAGGTGCTTGAGGTTAAGAAAAAGGAGGTTATACAGAAGCTGGAGAACTATCTGGCAGAATAGCCTGTAAAAGGGCAGAGCCATCAGAAATTTTTCTGATGGCTCTGCCGGGAAGGAAATGTATATAAAAAACAGACAACAGGCGATTGGTTAAAACAGATCTCTGTTTGCATCATAGAGCCGCGTATACGTTTCAAAAAGCTCTTCATAGATTTTATGATGCTCCGGATTGGGTTCAATAACCTGCGGGCTGTACCGGACAATCTTTTTACAGGCTTCTTCATAAGAAGAATAGGCGCCTGTGCAGACAGCAGCGGTGACGGCTGCTCCGATACAAGCTTGCTCTTTTCCAAGGTTTGTATAGATGTCCCGGTTATACATATCTGCCTGAATCTGAAGGAAGACTTTGCCTCTGGCTCCGCCGCCGGAGGCAATCATTTTATCAGGCTCCATGCCGCATGCCTGAAAAATGCGAAAGCAGTCCATTAAGGAGAAAATGATGCCTTCCATAGTGCTTCGTATCAGATGAGCCTGCGTATGAGACAGAGTAAGACCGAAAAACATGCCTTTTGCATTGTGATCGTTGTGAGGGCAGCGGGCTCCGCTCAGGTAAGGGAGAAAGAGAAGTCCGTCGCTTCCGGGGGAAATGAGCTCCGCCTGCCGGTCCATCGCTTCAAAGCTTTCGCTCTTCACAATTTGATTTTTCAGCCATTTCAGACTGAGTCCTCCGGCGATGTTGGCTCCCATCATCATCCAGAGAGATTCATTTACATGGCAGAAGGTATTGCTGCGGAACCGGGGATCAAAGACGGGGCGGGAGGAAGCGCAGGAGAGCTGGCAGGAGGTTCCGATATTGGATACCCAGACTCCATTGTCAGAGACCATGCCGTTTCCCACCTGCTGCATGATGGTATCTCCGCCGCCGTAAGCGATGCGGATTCCCTGTCTTAAACCAGTGAGCCTGCTACAGAAGGCGGTAACCTCTCCGGCAGTGTGATACGGCTCGTGACAGGCAGGAAAAAGCTCTTTCTTAAAGCCAAGGCGTTCTATAAAGTCCCATGCCCAGTCGCGTCTGGCAGTATCGAAAATGACGCTTCCCGACGCATCGGAGCTTTCCGTACCGATGATTCCGCACATTTTATAGCGGATATAGTCTTTGGGAAACATCAGGACGGCTGCTTTCTCATAATTTTCAGGTTCATGTTTTTTTACCCATGCCAGAGAGGTGACAAGATATCCTGTGGAGAGAGAATTCAGGCTGACACAGTGATATTCCTCCGGTGGAATTTTTTCATAGATATCTTTGATTTCTTCTCCGGAGCGTGTGTCAGCCCAGATAATAATATCGCGGATGACCTGGTGATCTTTATCCAGCATAACGAGACCGTGCATCTGCCCGGAATAGCTGATTCCCTGAATGGCAGCGGTTTCTTTTGGAAAACGGGATACGAGACTTTGCAGGGTCCTGACGACAGAATCCCAGAGAACTTCTGCATTCTGTTCCGCAAACCCTGGAGACGGCTGTGAGAAATCATAGCTTTCTTGAGCGGTTCCGATAATCGTTCCGTCTTCTTTCATCAATAAGGACTTGGTACTTGAGGTACCGATATCAATGCCAAGATAGCAGTCCATAAGTGTTCCTCCTTTTTAGTTCCGGTGGATTCTCTGACAGAGATCCCGGGCAGCCCTGCGCGGATCTTTTTCACGGAGAATTCCGCTTCCTACGATAATAATATCCGGATCAAGACTAAGGTAAGCGTCGACCGTATCAAGTTTAATACCTCCGGCTACGGCAAGGCGTGCCGAAGAGACGGCATGTTTTAATTCCTTTAAATCCATAAGGGGAGTACGTCCCTGCGCCTGCTGATCGACGCCTGTATGGACGGCGATGATATCGACGCCGAGCTGTTCTAGTTCTTTTGCGCGTGATGCCAGATCCTGAACGCAGAGCATGTCAGCCATGACGTCAGCGTGATATTTTTCAGCGGTTTTCACACAGGCGCAGACAGTGCTGTCGTCTGTGACGGCAAGGACCGTGATGCAGTCTGCGCCTGCCTGAAGCATTTCCTCCGCTTCGTAGGCGCCTGCGTCCATGATTTTTCCGTCGCAGAGAATATACAGTTCCGGAAAAGCCTTTCGGATCTCCCGAACCGCTTTCATGCCATACTGAATCATAAAAGGTGTGCCGACTTCGACGATATCGATATCGTCCTGAAGATCCTGAAGAAGCGAAAGCGCGTTTTCCAGAGAAATATCATCTAATGCAAGTTGAAGCTTTGCCATTGTTTATCACTCCTGTTTTCTGTTTTTGATTATTTGTTTTTAAATATTTGTCTTTTATCGATCTGCTTTTAATAATTTTTTGCGTCGGCAGGATCAAAGCCCATACTCCATTTTACATAATCGGGCTTTTCCATACGTTTATTTTCATAGTCTTCCATATATTTAAGATTGAGAACAGAGGATTCTCTTGCATAATCAAAAGGCTCGTCCAGAAAAGAATCTACAACCATTTTGGCATATTCGGGAGCCATAACGCGGGCACCGATACAGAGAATATGCGCGTTCAGGCTCTTTCGGGCGCGTTTGGCAGTATAGCAGTCTGTCGCATGAGCAGCCCGTATGCCCCAGTGTGTGTTAGCCACCGAGCAGAAGCCAAGTCCTGTTCCACAGATTAAAAAGGCGAGTCTGCACCGGTCCTCCTGAATAGCGCGGCATATAGCGTCTGTAGTGATTGTGAAGTCGCAGATACCGTCTTCCGGAACTTTTATAGGATCGAGGACGATTTCGGCGTTTTTTTCGTTGATAAGATATTCTTTCAATTCTTCCTTCAGCGCAAAGCCGATGTGATCGCAGCCAAGCGCAATACGAATTTTTTCCATAAATCAGCACATCCTTTCTTTCATAGGCAGTTGCTGCAGTTTCAACCGCCTGAACTGATATAAAATTATCGCAACAGTTCAGCCCGTACACTGTATGGCTGAACTGATATAAACTATCGCAACAGTTCAGCCCGCGCCATTCGTAAAACCGCACTACGTGCTTATCGTGGCTGGCGCCACTGTTTTACTCATAAACAGGCGCTCAGCTCAT
>CAUWNO010000162.1:0-4712 GCA_963559965.1 uncultured Lachnospiraceae bacterium
TGTCTGATCTATCTGTTTTGTAAGCTCCGCACGCTTCTCTGTATCAAACTCTACACTCAGCTCTTTCAGCAAAGCATCTGTCTCTGCACTGGAATAACGGCCAAAATTATTAATCCCTCCCGTGCCATAATTGCTTGCCATATAAGAATAAGAATCGCTTGTCGGCATCGTAACTTCAGCATACACGCTTAGGTCAAAGCTTCCCGCATGACCGCGATCCTCCGTGCTTTCAAGCTGTTCAAAACTTACGTCTATACCAAGCTGACCCAGCGCAGACTGAAGCGCCTGGCTGGTCTGAGGGAGTCCGGAGCGGCCATAGGTAATCATTTGCAGAGAAACCTTTTTCCCGTCCTTATCCAGGAAACCGTCTCCATCTGTATCTGTATACCCGTTCTCTGCCAGCAGCTTTTTCGCCCCCTCCATATCAAAATCAGGAACGTTTGTAAGCAGCGTTTCATCGCTGAACGCTGTTACGGCAGGAAAAGTTGACTTCGTAGGCGTCCCCGCTCCATTTACAAGGACTCTGGCATAATTCTCGCGGTCGACAGCCATACAGACCGCTTTGCGAAATTCCGGATCCCCCGTAAATTCATGCTCCAGATTAAAATATACCTTATATACCCGAGAGGTCGCCGCCTGGGAAATTTTAAATCCTTTTGTTCCGTCAAAGAGATCCCTCGCATCATAAGGCAGTCCATAGCAGGCGTCTAATTCTCCTTTCTGGAGAGCCAGGGCAGACGCGTCAAGATCACTGATGGAACGAATCGTCACATGACTGCTGGCCGGCTTCCCTGCCCAGTACCCGTCAAAGGCATCCAATTCCATCCGCTCATTTTCCACATACTCCGTCAGCTTAAACGGACCCGTCCCTATCTCGGCGCTTCCATCTTCATTCAGGCTTTTCACATCGACAATTCCCGAATAGGGATCGCAAAGACAATTTGGAAGTATCGGATTCGGCTCCCTGGTTGTAATTCGCAGCGTATTTCCCTCCGCCTCCATCGAAGCAATATTCAGTTCCTTTTCTGCCCGGCTCTGCATCGAGCACGTTCTCTCAAGAGACGCCTTTACAGCTTCTGCGTCCATCACATTTCCACTCTGAAACAGTACGCCGTCACGCAGCTCCATCGTCCAGACAAGGCCGTCCTCCGAAACGGAATACTCTTCAACCAGATTCTTCTGGACATTCATGCTATTATCAAACCTGAACAAAGACTCCATTACCCCTGTACGCATCCCCACCCAGGCATAGGCTCCGGACGCGGGATCTACGCTGCCTACATAATCGCCAAAAACAAAGGTTCCCCGATCATCCTCAGCGCTTTCCGCACTTTCTGTATTTCCCTTGCCGCCGCAGCCGGTCATGCCAAGCACCATTGCCAGCGTCAAAAGAACCGCCCTGCTTCTCTTCCCAATTATCTTCATTTCCGTTTTTCTCCTTATCTGTCATTTACAATCTCCTGTTTACAGCCTTTGAGTTCCCTCCGGTTCCAAGGCGTCCCGTACGCTGTCTCCTAAAAGATTAAATAAAATGGTTACAATAAAAATAGCCATAGCCGGGTAAAACACGACCCACGGACATTGCTGCATAAGACTGCGCCCCTCCGAAAGCATGCTGCCCCATTCTGCCGCAGAAGAACTCAGTCCGAGAAAGCTCAGACCCGAAATACTCAGCATCGCTCCGCTCAGGTGCAGACTTCCCGTTACTGCCACAGGACGGATTGCATTGGGCAGCACATGACGAAACAAAATAGAAATGCTGCTCTGCCCATTGAGAATAGCCGCCTTTACGAAATTCTCCTGTCTGACAGAGAGTACGTAGCCGCGAATCAGGCGGGCATACTGCGTCCATCCTGTCGCCGCCAGGGCAAAAATCCCATTTTCCAGACCGGGACCGAGCATTCCCGCCACAGCAATAGACAGCACAATTCCGGGAAATGCCAAAAACACATCGACAATCCGCATAATCACCTCGTCTGTCATGCCGCCGGCATATCCGCTAATCAAACCTGCCGTACAGCCAATCAACATACTCAGCCCCACGATAATCAGGGACGCAAAAACAGAGCCGCGGGCTCCCGACAGAATACGCGACCAGATACATCTGCCCAGCCAGTCTGTTCCCATCAGATATTCTCCTCCGGGAGGCTGCTTGGCAGACAGAAGATCTACCAGCTCTGCATCATGCGGAGCCAGCTTCCCCGAAATCAGGCTGAACAGGCACAGGGCAGAAACAAGCGACAGGTACAGATACATTTTCTTTCGGGAACGGGAAACATTTCTCATGATTCCACCCCCATTCCTTCACCCAGCCGCGGATCCATATAGTAATAGAAAATATCCGTCAGCAGATTCACTATCACATAAATAACGCTCATCCATACAACAAACGCCTGAATCGTCGGATAATCGCGGGAAATCACCGCGCTTGTAACCATATATCCCATACCCGGAAGGGTAAATATCATTTCCACTGCGGCCGTACCCCCAAGAAGCGAGCCCAGCGAAAGGGACATCAGTGTAACAACAGTGAGCATGGCATTGCGCAGCACATAATGAAACAGGATTACACGGCTTTTCAGTCCCCGGGACACAGCTCCTGCCACGTAAGGCTTACCCAGCTCTTCCAGAACGGCAGCCCGCACCTGCCTGATATATTTTCCCGTCATAGGAATCGCAAGCGCAAAGGTCGGCAGGACAAAGCTTATCCATGAATCGGAGGATAAAACAGGAAACCAGCCCAGCTTCAGCGAAAAAAAATACAAAAGAAGAAGCGATACTATGAAATTAGGAAAGCTGTTCCCCACAAAGCTCAAAAAGCGGATAAAAATATCTGTAAGCTTCCCCCTCTTCACTGCCGTGAGGATTCCCAGAGGAATCGACAACAACATGGTCACAAGAATAGAGGATACCGTTAATTTCAACGTATTGGGAAGCGCCGCCAGAATCTTTCCCGCCACAGGCGCTCCATCAATATAAGAGGTTCCCATATCTCCGCAGATAAAATGCCAAAGCCAGTCAGCATACTGTACAAGGAACGGCCTGTTCAGTCCCAGCTGTTCACGCATCGCTTCTACCACCTCCGGTTCCGGAGCCGCTCCCTGTCCCTGAAGCAGCATTTCCACCGGATCCTGCGGCGACAGGTACATCAGCCCATAGGTTAAAAGCGTCACTCCCAAAAAGACGGGAATCAGCGAAAGGAGACGCCTCAGCATATAACGCGCAGCCGGACGGCTGTTATCTGCGATCCGCATGCGAATTCTCCTTCTCCTGCGCTTTTTCTGCACAAATCATAAACGTATGGATCGGCGCGTCACGCTCCCACTCTATCGGATCCTGCACCTTCGGTCCGATATCGTCAATGATTTTTTTCATTTCCATATCCATTTCCTTCATAATCTTGCAATCCCATTCAGGACGCCGTTCCCTTGAGAGCGGAAGCGAGTAGGCCGCCTGCTCCAGCTCCTTCACCCGCTGAGGCGGCAAATCGCCTGCATGGCGATGGTTCACATGTCTGGCATGAAAGGCAGCGTGCGCAGCTTCTTTTTCTTCCCGCAGCTTTTCATCGTATAAATACAAATACCAGTTAGCGTCAAAATAAACCATCCTTCCGCCAGGCTTCAGTACTCTTTTCCATTCCAGAAGCGCCTGCTTTGGATATTCCAGGTTCCATACGACATTTCTGCTGACAATCAGATCAAAGCTGTTGTCGTCAAACGGAAGCTCCTCTCCCCTGTGAAGCACAAAATTCACGCGGGCGCCGTAGCTCTTTGCGTTCGCTTTTGCATGCCACAGCATATGCTCCGTCACATCCACAGCCGTCACATCATGTCCGGCCAGCGCCAAGTTGATTGCAAAAAATCCCGGTCCTGTTCCCACATCCAGGATGCGAAGCTTTTCCCGTTCAGGCGCATACGACAGGATCAGTTCCCGCCACGCCCTGCGCCGCCAGTCGTTCATTTCTGCAATATTCTGTTCACTGTAGCTATGTGCTCTGTCTGTCCAGTAAGACGTCAGCGTATCTAAAACCTCAGATGTTCCTTTTCCCATTTTTTCTCCTCTATCTTATCTGTTTTCCAAAGACAGGATGTTTCTGTTCCTGTACGCAATGTTTGTATTATAGCAAGCATCCCAATAAAATGTAAGCCCTCCCAGGGGATGAAATTATGCGTTGACCGCTTCTGTCCTCACAGGTATAATAGCGGTAGACGGATTTTCCGCTTTACGGCAGCATAGCCTTCAGCGGAACAGATAAAGGAGCGTCACCCCATGAATAACAAACTCCTTCTCGACACTGCCGTTATGGCAGGCGAGCTTATGCTTCAGAGCGGAGCGGAAACCTACCGTGTGGAGGATACCATGCAGCGCATGCTTTCTCTGTCCAGACTTCAGACCGCAGAGGTCTTTGTCATGATAACCGGCTTCGTCGCCACACTGGACGACCCCTCGATCCATTCCATGACCGTAGTCCGGCGCATCAACAGGAGAAGCACCGATCTGAATATGATAGACGAAATCAATACGCTCTCACGAAAGCTTTGCACCGGAGAGCTTGATCTGGAAACAGTTTTCCACAGAATACGCGATTTAAAACGCCGTCCCGCCAGACTGCAGGCTTTCCTTTTCTCAACGCCTGTCGTCACCTCCGCCTTTGCGCTGACGTACGGCGGAACGCTTCCGGAGGCTCTTGTCTCCGCGCTGACCGGCTTTTT
>CAUWNO010000163.1:0-4666 GCA_963559965.1 uncultured Lachnospiraceae bacterium
ACAGCCACTGTTTTAAAATGATATTTTACCGCTGTTTCACAATGAATCCGGAGATCTTCCCAAGTAATAAATGGTTTCAGCAATGTCTGGTCTATGGTCTTTGCCAATTTTTCAAGAGGCAGTTTTGAAATCTCCATACATTCACTCCCTGTTATTCTTTCATTTCCCGAACAATCTCAGACAAAGGTCTCTTAGCCTGAAACTTTTTAAATAAGCATCGGACGTGTGCTTCTGCCTGCTTATCGGGAAGCATTTTCTGAATGTTTTTCATAATACACTCTGGATTCAATTCCTCATTCTGAATGCCATAATAAATAGCTGCTGCAATAACAAGTTCGATATAATTCGCTTCAACCTGATATTCATAAGCTAACCGGAGAGGGGTCAGCATACGTTCGTTATCTCCCAGTTTCCGCTCCACCTGACGGGCGTTTCGGTAAATCGTGTCGTAAATTTCACGATTCTGGAATTTATCAATCGCCGCTCTTGTAAAAGCACGCTGCACCTCGTCTGCCACTCGATAACGTCTGCCGATAATTTCGCTGATCGTTGGAAAAAGTTCTTCCATTATATCTGCAATTTCCTCATCGTTCGCCGCATCACCATATACTTCATACCCCTTATAGCTGCCCAAATAACAGACAACAGCACTGATAAAATTATAGGTATAAATTTTTCGTTGAATCAAAGACGGGAAATCCTTCTCCAGAGGCATTCCTTCTATCTGAAGATCCAGTCCCTGCACCTTACCATCGACAGGAATCTCCGGATAATCCTGGCATATCAGATCCAGCTTATCCTTCTTTGGTTTTAAGGTCGTACAGAAAATAATGCCCTCACTGATCACTGCATCAATTCCGGCGTCCACCAGCGGTTTCTTTACATTTACGCCATTTTCACAGCAGATAATCGTCAGCTTTCCATCTTTCTTTTCCTCTGAGGCCTTTCGAAACAGCTCAATCAGCTCTGCAATATGACTGGCAAAGACGCTGACAAACACATAATCCGCGTTACAGATTTCAGACAGCGCTTCCGGACTTTCCGTGGAATAAGCTTTAAAATTCCGAACCACTTTTGCTTCTTTTTTCTCTCCAAAATAACGGATCGTATATTCTTTTTCATCCGTCATCTGGGATATCAAAGCTTCATCCTTGTCCAGAAATGTGATGGCATATCCGTTTTCTATTAAAATAGGTGCAATAAATCCCCTGCCCGTCTGACCCGCTCCGATAATTACTGCTTTTTTCATATATTTTTCCTCTTTTAACCCTTGCTTTTACCGCCGGAAACAGGGATGGTAATTCCCGTAATATAGGACGCATGATCGGAAATTAAATAACAAACCAGATCTGCTACCTCTGACAGATGTCCAGGTCTTCCAAGCGGAATAGAGCTCTTGTAGTTCTGGAAGAATTTCTCGGCCGGTGTGTCTACAGGCCAGCCTCTTCCGTAAGCCTGCGCTCGATATTTCTCGTCATTGTTGGACGGTGTTCTGTCAAGGATGTCTGGAGCAACTCCTACTACACGGATACCGAAGGGTCCCAATTCTTTGCCCCAGGATACGGTAAATGCATGAATCGCCGCCTTAGTAGCAGAGTAACAGCTGTGTCCCTTGGAACCCATCAGACCTGCACAGGAGGACATATTGATAATAACACCTGATTTCTTTTCAAACATAACTCTGGTTACAGCCTGACTGACAATAAAGGTCCCCTTCTCATTAATGCCTACCATAAAGTCAAAGTCTTCCTCGCTCAGTTCATACTGCGGCTGTTCTTTATAATAGTCTACAAGAATTCTGGGACGTGTAACGCCGGCATTGTTAATCAGTGCATCCACTGTTCCAAATTTCTCCACAACCTGAGCCACAGCAGCTTCCACAGCGTCTTTATCACGAATGTCTACTTTAATAAACAATGTATTATCATCTTCTACACCTTCTTTTGGATCTGCCATATCAAAAATGGCAACCTTTGCACCACAGCCTCTTAAGTCAGCTACAATTGCTTCACCGATGCCCATAGCTCCTCCTGTCACAATTGCAACTTTTTCCTCCAGATCAATCCATTTCTTTTCGTCCATCATATTAATTAATCTCCTCATTTACACTATTTCTTTCATATTAACTTCCCTTGGAGTAGTTTTCCCTCCGCAAATGCGGAGGGGAAACATAAACCTGGAAAGGAAATTGTCTTTAAACAATACCCAAGAAGGAAAGAACCAGCCCCAGCACAAGCAGAGTCAGCAGAATGCGGACATATTTCGGTCCTCTCTTCTTGATATAAAAATATACACCGAATACAACCAGAAGCGGAAGCATATTGGGAAAGATTGTATCCAGTTTATCCTGTAGAAAAATCGGTTCTCCGGTAACACTACTCCATGAAACAACTGTCTTTAATTTTACATAGGTAGAGGACAGCGCACCCATCATAAACAATCCAAGAACACTTGCAACATTGATCAGTTTGTTCAGCGCACCCGACTGCAAAATACTGACAACTGATTTTTTACCCAAAGAGTAACCTGTAGTAACCAGCCAGTAACCAAAGGCAGAAATGCCAGCAACCCAGATTAACAGAGGTGCAACACCTGCAACCCACGAGCCTGCAGCAGCCAGAGGAATAAACAACGACAACAGAAGCGGTCGTAACATACCGTGGTTTACAGAATCACCGATGCCAGCCAAGGGTCCCATCAGCCCCACCTTCAAATTGGTTATCAGCTCAGAAGACGCATCTAATTCTTCCTGACTTGCACCCTCTTCCAGCATCTTTGCTCTTTCTTCCTCCAATGCACAGGAAATACCAAATATCATGGAACCCCATGTTGCCTCAGAGTTATAAAACATCAGATGACGTTTTAATGCCGCTTTATACTCTTCTGGATTTTCATGGTACAATTTATTTAGAACCGGATCCATACCAAAAGAAAATGCCGGAGCTGTTAAACGCTCAAAACCAGAGGAGACCTCAGCACAAAGATAATATTTTGCCCAGCCCTTTACAACCTCTTTTTTACTCAGTAACTTTTCACTCATCTTCAGAATCCTCCTTCTTCTTCCTCATCGCCAAAGGACAGTGCGCTTTTCTCTTCGTCTGCCTGCATGAAATTGCCCTGCAAAATAGCAATACATACAGCAAACACTGCTACTCCGATAGTGTTCATTCCACTGTAAGCAACAAGTGCAAAACCAATGATAAAGTACGGAAGCAAGCGCTTCTTTCCAATTACCATAATGGTTACTGCGAAGCCAAGTGCCGGAAGCAGCCCGCCTGCAACAGCCAGACCATTCGTTGCCCATGCAGGAATAGCTTCCAGAAAAGCAGTTACAGCATCAACACCGAACAGCAAAGCCAGGAAAGCAGGTACAACACGGAGGGGAACAGAAGCAATCAGCGGATACCAGAATTCCGCACGTCGCATTTTTTTGATATTATTCTCTTCCACTGCCCTGTCTGCCATATGGATAAAGTAAGAATGATAAGTTCTCTTAATATTGTCAATCAAAACGCCCAGAAGACCAATAGGCACCGCCAGCGTAACTGCAATTTCCGGAGCCAGATTTGCCTGAATTGCCAATGGAATGGTAATACAGGCAGCCAGAGCCTCATCAGAAGGAAGTGTTCCTCCGGGAGCAATAGCGCCCAGATAAATCATCTGTAAAGATGCACCAATGATCATAGCGGTGGGCACATCTCCCATAATAATACCAATCGGAACTGCCAGCACCAGGGGCTGACGAGTCAAATGTAATGCTCCATACCATAACTTATTTGTAGCTAACCAGTAAAGAATACCAAAGATTAATGCCAATCCGATACTCATAACGCTTCTCCTTCATTTCTTTCATTATATTTAATCGTTTACTTTTCCCCGAACCAATTTTACCGCATTATTCAAAGCAATCTTATCATCTCTCGGCGTCACCTGCAGGGTTACCTCAACACCCTTATCCTGAATCTCAACCAGCATATCCGCCTCTGCCATACTTAAAGACAACTCTTTTGAAATCATCACCTTATTGGTGCCGTTTCCAAGACCTCCTATCTGCAGTTTTTCCATCGGAAATCCCAGGTCAAACGCTTTCTTTGCGTTTTCCACAGATTTGAACAGCACAAGAATCTTCTCATTCTGAAATACCTGCTTTTGAAATGCGGCTACCGCCTTTTCAATAGAACGAATTGCTACTTTCACACCCTTCGGTTTTGCCATCAAAAATACCTGTGCAAGGAACTTGTCCGCTGCCAGTTCATCGTCTACAATAAGGATTGCATCTGCGTCCGCCTGTTTCAGCCACGCGGTAACAACCTGACCATGCATCAGTCGGAAATCCACTCGGATCAATTTAATTTCTGCCATCTTGTTTTACCCCTTTTTCATTCTTCTGCTTCATATACCGGAAGCTCATAAATTCCGGTCTGTGCCGTCTCCAGCGCCTGCCCAATTAATTCATTCACATCTCCGCATAAATCCATATCTCTGGAGTTTACCAAATCAATCAGCATCG
Source organism: uncultured Lachnospiraceae bacterium (assembly GCA_963559965.1). GTDB lineage: Bacteria > Bacillota > Clostridia > Lachnospirales > Lachnospiraceae > Laedolimicola. The sequence goes on from CAUWNO010000163.1 coordinate 4,511, forward strand.
GCAAATTCATTCCACATAAAACTCTGATGTCATACTTCCGCTGCAGCATCATAGCCACGTTACAGGGCGTTCCTCCAAACAGATCTGTCAGAATGATCACCTCTCCTTCCATGGGTGAAATCACTTGATCTGCTGCCTTGTAAAATTCCTCAATCG
>CAUWNO010000164.1:0-4642 GCA_963559965.1 uncultured Lachnospiraceae bacterium
TCTAAACTACGTTCCTGTATCACCATTTCCTGTGCTGCACATTCTTTTGCAATAGCTTCCACATAATATTTAGCTTTTCCCGGCAGCTGCTCCTTATTTTTTCTTAATTCTTTTATTTCTCTTAATGTCGTTTCTCTTCCCAACGCTATGTTCAGTTTCTGCATATTGGATATCAGTGTATCCGTTGGTCGAAATCCTGCTTCTTGAAAAATATTTTCACATGCATCCCTCGAAATGAATACGGCACTTTTTTCTCGCGTCTGTTCTGCTTCAGCCATACTGATACGCTCTTTCAAACACTGACATAAGATTCCCTTTCTTTGCTCCCCTATATCAATGCTTGGTCTTAAAATTTCTCTGAATTCTTCGTCTAACCCCGTCAATTTAGAAAAATCAATATTGTCAAATGAACTTACCATTTTTATCTGTTCGCTATGGTATTTCTTAAATGGCATAGATGGAACATCCTCTGTTACATTAATGCGCACATCCGACTTATCATAGTACAACGAGTTTCCACTGACATAGATTGGCGCTATTCCTTCCCATGACAAAGAATCGACATTCCTGATAAATCCAAAGTTATAATAATGCCGGTCCGTATTGGCAATAATATAATCCGTCACTAACATATAATCAAGATATTCCTGCATCCGCTCAATTTTTTCCTGCATACCAAGCTGAAGCAGGTGCTGGTAATAAGATATATCATTAGGCTTTTTTTCTATATCTAAGAAGCTATATGCCGGCACTAATTCAGTATGCTTTGTAACAAAATTCTCACAGATACTGCATGGCATATTGTTTTCTATTTCAACAGAATAATCTACATACGGAAATAGACCTAGCCGTCGATGAAGAGCCGACGCCAATGCTTCGTTATATGGCTCCTGAAAAAAAACACTTCCTCCTTTAACCAAGAGCTGTTTTTCATCTCTCCATATCCACTTTTTAACAAGATTACCTTCTGATGTATTACAGGGGGATAATAAATCTCTCTCTGTTTCAATACTGTTTTGTCCATATAAAACATTTCCGACATAATCGCTGAATTTATTTTCAAAGAAATTGATATCTTCCCATTTCAGCTTTCCTTCTGGATTAATCCAATACTGATCTGAAAGACTAAGTCCAAAACTTTTTTGCGCCAATTCATATTGCGAAGAAATTTCCAATTCCTGCAAAGCTCCCTGCAGTCCTTTTCTCCCAGCCGGAATTGTTCTCCGCTGCCACCACTTGTTTATTTCTGACTTATCAGGAATTCCATTGAAAATGTGAATCCCTACCGGGAGAGCTTCTACTTCAAAGACATCTAATATTTTATCTACATATCTTCCTGTATCATCCATTAAGAATGAAAATAATGGCTTTGTCTTATTCATTAATACATAGCTATACATAACCTCTTTCCCCACAATCCAGTTGTTCCTATTCTTCATCTAACCACGGTACGCATTTCTGCCAATATATCCTCATTTTCTTCTGGATCCTCCTCATCAAGCCATGTCCATGCACTTACACACGACAAAAAATCATCTTCTTTTTCCAATGCAAGCATACCTAATTGCAGGCATCCAAATTGACTTTCTTCTCCCTCATAAAAAAGACGATATAGCGAATTACTTTTGTTTTTCAACTGTCCTGCACGATTATTAAATGCTTTGTCTGCCATCGCAGCTAAAATTCTTAGTTTCTCACTTGGAATTTCTCTACGAATATCAATTACACTTTTATACATACTATTTATCCCTTCAAAATAATTTTCCTTTTTTCAGTGATTTTCACATTAATTACTCCTATTTCTCCAGTTCTAAAATACTTTCCAAATTACGTTGTTGTACTGTCGTTCTTAACCAGGTGACTTCCATCTCACTTTTCATATATTCTACAAAGGGCTTTATGTCCCCTGTTTGATCATAATAGCCCAGCGCTTTATAATATCGATCTTTATGTTCATTATATACAATAATTGGCGGAACATCATGAATCATTAAAAAATAATTCATAAGAGTTCGTCCTACGCGTCCGTTTCCATCTGCAAACGGATGGGTATTTTCAAATTTACAATGTAGATAAGCTGCTGCTTTTAAAACATTATCCCCTTTATCCGGAATTTCCTGCAATTCGTCACATAATTCTTCTATTTCATCAGCCACCTCCTCCGGAAGCGCTCCTTGGTTATCGCCCACTACATAATCATGCTTTTTGTATTCTCCAGGTCTCTCCCCTCTCTCATATCTGCGTTGATCATAGCAGCCTCGACAGAGCTTTTTATGAATACTTTTGATTAATTCCGGATTCAAATCATCTTTTTCAACAACATGTGTTTTTAAATAATCAAAACAGATCTTCTGATTCTGCATTTCAAATATTGTTCTTGTATCTCCAGTAAAATTTACCACCTTCCCATTTTCAAAAATTTCCCTTGTATTATGATACGTAATTTCCGGATTCTCAATTACGCCAGAGTGATATGCGAATAAAATTCTGAAATTTTCCAATTTTTCTTCCAGTTCTTCAACAGTACAGATATTCAGTTTCTTCCATTCTTCTATAATATTTTTATAATTCATAATTACCCGCTTTCTTTATAACTCTGGTTCCTGAAACATTTCCTGAAGCATCTCTTCTCTCAAGCTAAGATGATTTTGACCTCCATACAGCAGATTCTCAAAAAACAGGTGTAAAAATTTATCTGTATTCACAATACCATTTTTATAATCTGCGTAATTACTTCTAACCAGTGCATTTCTGAAAAATAAAGAATTTTCACTGAACAACTCGTTGTTTACCTGAAATCCCAGATAGTTCAAATAACGCTCTATGAAGACAGCCGTTGTTCTGGTATTTCCTTCTGAAAATGGATGCACCTGCCATATAGATGATGTAAATTCTGAAATGTGCTTAACTACTTTTTCAGGCTCCATCTTTTGATATTTTCTCTTTTTCTCCTGCTCAAAATCGTAGGATAACAACTCCTCAATATCATAGTAATTTGCGTACTTTACCGTTTCCCCATTTAAAACAGGCTCGCATTTACGAATATTGTATTCCCTGTATCGTCCTGCATCCGGATAGATGTCATGAAATAAGTATTTATGGATACTCTTCAGACTTCCCGGATTAAGAGGCATTCCCTCTCTTTCCAGCAATTCTACAATCCGATTTGATACAATATCGCATTCTTTTACCCGAGCCGCCTTCTCCTCCGGAGTCTCCTTCTCATATCTGGTATACAGCAGCTCTTCCACCTGTCGATTTGTAAGCGCTCCAGCTACATTTTTTTCAGCAAGTTCATGAAGGTATTCTGAAGGCTTTAAATGATCGATCGCCTGCAATCCCACCGCTATATCCCAATACTTCTTTTTCTCTTCCGGTTGCGGCTGATAATCTATTTTTTCATATGCCATTTATTTTCCTTCCTTTTCTGCTCTTACCATGTTATAAAACGTCGTCTTACTAAGATGCATCTGCTCCGCTGCACTCACTGCAGTAATTTCCCCTTTTTCCCATTGACTGATTATCTCGTCCCAATTTGAAGGGCGGGGTATCCGGGGTCTTCCATATCTTTGCCATTCGCCCCGCCGTTTCATAGCTTCAATACCTTCCCTTTGACGTTTTGCACGTTTTTCTAACTCAGCCTGTGCCATCGTCGCATATAATTCGATCAACAAATTATTTATGGTATCGATGAGCATTTGTGCTATGTTATTATCCAATCCACTGTAATCCTGAAGAGTAGTCGGAATTTCAAGTACCATTACCCGTATTCCACAGCTTTTCATGTACTGCAGCTCCTGCAGAATTTCCTTCTTACCTCGTCCAAGGCGATCCAATTCTGTGAGAATTAAAGTATCTCCCTGTCTTAAAATATCTTCTTTTAAAACAGTGTACCGCGGACGCTGAAAAGACGTTCCTGTCATCTTGTCCGTATAAATACGTTCTAATGGAAGATTATGTTCAGCACAGTATTCTTCTATTTCTGTAATTCCCCTGTCCAATCGCTGTTCTTTTGTACTAACCCTATGATATCCAAAGACCATAAAATATACCTTCTTTTTAGAACGTTCGTTAAGTATATATTACCACATTTCCGAACGCCAAACAATTTGATTTTTGCCCCCTGTGATTATGTATACTTTTTTGCACTGGAAATGAAAAGCAAAGCCTTCAGGCTGCAGCTTGCCCTTTTGGCTTGATTAATATTATGCAAAAATAGAAAATCATGTCAAGGATATGCGGCGTAAGCGGACCGAAGGGAGCATTAAGAGCCGCCCTTGACATGGTTTTTCTGTTTTTTGCTATTCTTCAAGCAGTCAAAAGGGAATGTATTTTCTAGGGTCTGCGACAACTTGCTTTATTTTTTAGAATTCATAGAGTTTTCAGTATGAAAACTTACCTCTTAAAAAACAGATATATAATATAGATCTATTATAGATTGATATATAAAGCAGGATAAATACGCTTTTTGCATTTTATCCTTGAAAAGTATTGATTTTATAGGATTTCCTCTTCATTTCCCAGACGTCGTATTTGGAATGTGTTTTTCTTTTTTTACATAGATTTTGGAATAGTTTTTATCACTTATCGTTAATTTTGGAATGATATTTTTTTACTATGCGTAAATTTGGAATGATATTTT
>CAUWNO010000165.1:0-4638 GCA_963559965.1 uncultured Lachnospiraceae bacterium
TGAAAAGATTTTTATTAAACAGATTTTGAGGGTTAAAACATGAAAGAGTTTTCGTGAAAATCTGTTTTATCAGAAAAAAGAAGTTGCTATAATGACAGAGTCAATGATGTATATACATTTTTCGCTTGCGAACAAAGCAGCTCCGGCCGGGGTGCACAGAAAAGAAAGAAGGAAGGAAATATGTATTATACTTTAAAGACTGCACTGGAAGAAGCGGAAAGCCTGAATATGGCAATCGGAGCGTTTAATACTCACAATCTGGAAATGCTTCAGGCAATTCTGAAAGCCGCCGTTAATCAGAAAACGCCGGTTATCGTACAGACAAGCTGTGGAACAGCAAATTATGTAGGACATCGGAATATGGTGGCTGTATGCAAATCGATGGCAGACGAGTACGGAGTTGACGTGGTATTGCATCTGGATCATGCAAAAGACTATGCGGAGATTCGCAAGGCGATTGACGCGGGATTCAGTTCAGTTATGTTTGACGGCTCTTCTCTTCCTTTAAAGGATAATATTTTGGGAACAAAACGGGTTGTTGAGTATGCAAAAGCGCATGGAGTCAGCGTAGAGGCAGAACTCGGAACTGTGGGTGGAGCTGAGGACGGAATTGCGGTCAGCCAGGATGAGGTGTGCTATACGGATCCGGAAGATGCAGTTGAATTTGTCAGTAAAACAGGTATCGATGCATTGGCTGTTGCGATTGGCACTAATCATGGACAGTATAAGTCTAAAACAAATATCAACTTTGAACGCCTTGCAGAAATTAAGAAAGCGGTAGACCTTCCGCTGGTTATTCATGGAGGCACGGGCGTAAAGGAAGAAGATATCAAGAAAGTCATTGATCTGGGTATCCGTAAATTCAATGTCGGAACAGAGCTTCTGGTCGGTTGGAACAGAAAGGCAAAAGAATGCTATGACCAGAATAAAGAAAATATTTCTAACAGAGAAAACGTAATTCCCTGCCTGGAGGTAATACAGAGCATTGTGGAGCGTAAGATTTCTCTATTTAAGAATATGTAGAGGTGAAAGACAATGAGAGCGGGATATTATACTGGAGATTTTCAATATGAAGTGCGAAATGATCCGGATCGGGAACCTCAGGGACGGGAAGTAAAGATTGAAGTTGCGTGGTGCGGACTTTGCGGAACAGACGTGCATAAATTTCAGGGTAAAAATGGAGCGCGGCCTGTAATTCCGCCGATTATTCTGGGACACGAGTGTTCCGGAATTGTTACAGCGACAGGCCCGGACTGCAAGCATTTTAAGCCAGGCGACAGAGTGGCATGCGACCCGAGCTGGGGCTGCGGCGTCTGTGAGTGGTGTCAGAAAGGTTTCCCGAATTTCTGTATAGAAAGAAAAGGAGTGGCTAAAGGGTTTGCTGACTATGTATTTCCGCCGGAAGAAAATGTTTACCACATTTGCGACGAACTGGATTTGGAGACGGCGGCATTTACAGAACCCTTATCCTGTGTCATCCATGGTCTGGATCTGATTAGTCCGGAGAGCGGGAAAAATATTGTTCTGTATGGAATGGGAGCTATCGGAGCGCTGATGCTTCAGCTTTTACATAAAACAGCTCCCAGACATCTGATTGTGGTGGAACGTGAAGAGGAAAAGCGTGCGCTGGCAAAAAAATTAGGAGCAACCCTTGCGGTTACGGATCAGGAGATAGAGGAAGCCGTAAAGGATATCAATGTGGACTATGTGGTAGAGTGTATCGGGCTTTCTGCTACTATGGAGCAGGCACTTCGTGTCGCCGGAAAAGGCGCAAAAGTCCTTCTTTTCGGATTAGGGAATCCGAATGAGCCCATTTCATTTTATCAGTATGAGGCATATTTAAAAGAACTCAGCGTTTATACATCTTTTTTGAACCCGCATACGACAGCGCGTGCGATCGCGCTTTTGGAGAGCGGACAGATAAATACGAGTGATCTCATCAGCGCCAGACTGGAGCTGGAAGAGATGGGAGAGGAACTGAAGAATCTGACTTACTCAAGAAAAGGGAAAGTGATGGTTCGTCTCAGCGGCAAAAGATAATGAATCAGAAAAAACAAAGGAGGTACTGATATGTTTATATCAGCAGTGCTGGTAGCGTTACTGGCAATTATGGGGCAGTGGTGGTTTTTTGGACCTATTACAAAATGTTTGGTTTATCCGTTAACAACAGGAACATTAGTCGGAGTATTTATGGGGGATCCGATGACCGGTATGCTTGCTGGTGCAAATATCCAGCTGATTTATCTGGGATGGATTTCTGCGGGCGGTACGATGCCCAGTAATACCATTGTAGCAGGTATTTTCGGAACAGCTCTGACAATTTTATCTGGAGCAGATCCGGCTATGGCAGCAACTTTTGCAATTCCCTTAAGTATGTTGGGATTATTGCTCAATCAGGTTTATATGACTGTGAATGCCGCATGGATTCATCAGGCAGATAAGCTGCTTGAGAAAGGAAATCTTAAAGGCGTACGTCTGATGAACTTCCTTCCATCTTTCTGTATGGCGACTCTCTTATATGGCGTTCCGGCATTTCTGATGGTGATGTACGGAAGCGATTGGGCGCAGCAGATGATTCAGGCAGTACCGGAAAGCGTTATCAGTGCGCTGCAGGTAGTAGGAGGAATCATGCCGGCGCTTGGTATTGCCATGCTGCTGAATTATCTTGGAAAGAAAAACCTGATTCCGTGGTTCTTCGGAGGATTCTTCCTGACCGTATACTCAGGTCTGGATCTGACTGCAGTTTCTATTTTCTCTGCAATTATTGCTCTGATTCTGTATATGAACAGCAATAAAGAACTTGCACAGACAGCTGCAAAGAAGGTAAGAAGACTTTCTGTTAATAAGACAGTAGAAGAAAAAGTAGTCGGAGAAGAGGCGGAAGCAGTTGCTGTAACTCCGGAATACCAGAAAAAACTGTCCAAAAAGACTCTGATTAAAACATGGCTGTGGACAACAAGTACAGAAGCCTGCTATAATTACGAGCGTCTGCAGGCGCTTGGAATCGCAAACCTGATGCTTACACCTGTCCGCGCATTATATGATACAAATGAAAAGCGTACGGAAGAGTTAAAGAAATATATGGTATTTTATAACTCAGAAGTATTTACGGTTGGACCTATTGTCAATGGAATTACCTGCTCCATGGAGGAAGCTCGTGCAAATGGCGAGAACATTTCCGCAAAAGACATCAATGCGGTGCGTACTGGATTAATGGGACCGGTAGCAGGTATTGGCGATACAGTTATGCAGGGAATCCTGTTCCCGATTCTCTTTGGAATTGGCTGTTCCATGGCTTTGGACGGCAGCTACCTCGGACCGGTTCTGTCTTTCGTAATCTTTGAAGCGCTGATTTTTGGCTGCGGTTACTTTATGTTTATGACGGGTTATAAAAAAGGAAAAAGCTCTCTTCTTACGATTCTGAAGAATGGAACGGTGGATCGTATTATTAACTCGTTCAGTATTGTGGGTCTGATGGTAGTAGGCTCCATGGCGGCTACAAGAGTTGCGGTAAATACACCGCTGCAGCTTGTCGTTGGCGGCGGAAACACCGCTTTGCAGGCTGTTCTGGATTCTCTGGCGCCGGGACTGATTCCGCTGGGACTTACCATGCTGGTTTGGTGGATGCTGAAGAAAAAGGTGAACACCATCTGGATTATTCTTGCAATCTTCGCAGTTGGAATCATAGGCTATTATACAGGAATTTTAGGTTATATTGGATAAAGAAACAAAGGAGGTAGTATTGTGATAGGCATAGTGGTTATCAGTCACGGTACTTTTTGCGAGGGACTTCTCGATACGATGCAGATGCTGATCGGTGATGGATACGGAGTAAAAGCAGTGCCGCTGTTTCCGGGGGAAACAGTAGATGTCTACAGAGATAAGCTGCGTCAGACTTTAAAAGAGAGCGATCAGGGCGACGGCGTAATGGTACTTGCTGATATCAAGGCGGGTACGCCCTACCAGAGCGCGGCATATCTGGCAAAAGAGTTTAAGATGGCTCTCGTATCCGGTATGAACCTGCCGATGCTTTTGTCAGTCACACTGGAGCTTACGGAAGAAGATACGCTGGAGACTCTGGTAGAGCGCGCGACAGAGAAGGATAGCTTCTGTATCGAAGGAACGGTATGCGGGAAAGGAGAGAGAAAACAACGTGCAAAACTTAGTGTTAACAAGAATTGATGATCGATTGATTCACGGTCAGGTAATGACGGCATGGATTAAAAATCGCGGAGCCACGCAGGTTGTAATTGTTGATGATGAAGTGGCGGCAGACGAATATATGATTGAAGTATTGGAGATGGCAATCCCCGAGGAAATTGCAATCGGCATCTTTACAAGGGAAGAAGGAGTTCAGTTCTTTTCACAGGGACTGGATGAGCTGACCATTCTGCTTGTAAAGGAGCCGGGAGTTCTCAATTACATGATAGATGCCGGAATTGCTATTGATGAGGTAGATCTGGGAGGAATGGGAGCGCGCAGCGACCGTTCTGTAATGTACAAAAATATTTCCGCCAGCGCCGCAGAAAAGGAGGAATTCCGCAAACTGGAGGAAAAAGGAGTGAATGTTTATATTCAGGTTATGCCGCAGCATAAGCCTATAAACATTACAGAATTTTTAGGTAAGTAATTACAAGG
>CAUWNO010000166.1:0-4624 GCA_963559965.1 uncultured Lachnospiraceae bacterium
TTTTATTTTACAGATTCCGCTTTTTCATAACATGCCTGGCACGCTTTCATAACCGCGCCGCGCATTCCGCCCTCTTCGAGAGCCGCAACGCCCGCTATCGTCGTTCCGCCCGGAGAGCAGACCTGATCCTTTAATTCTCCCGGATGCTTTCCCGTCTCCAGAACCATCTTTGCCGCTCCTGCGACAGCCTGCGCTGCAAAGGCGTACGCCTGCGCGCGGGGAAGCCCAAACTGAACTGCGCCGTCTGCCAGAGCTTCAATGAACTGGTATACAAATGCCGGAGAGCTTCCGCTTGCACAGATAACAGCGCTTATTAAACGCTCCTCCACATCAGCATACTTTCCGACTGCACCGAAGATTTTATGTACTGTGTCAATCTCTTCCTGGGTCAGTTCTCCTTCCGGAAAGCTGATTCCTGTCATGCCTTCTCCTATCAGAGCTGGAGTATTTGGCATGGCGCGCACAATCCTCTTATCTGAACCGAGAGACTCCTTCAGGCTTTCCATGGTAATCCCCGGCGCAAGAGAAATCACCACATGCTCAGGTGTAACCGCATAGCGTATCTGCTTGAGCACAGACGGATAATACTGGGGCTTCACAGCCAGAATCAGATACTTGCAGCTGTTCGCGCACTCCGCATTCGACTGTGTGTAGGAAACCTCCGTCTCCGAAAATACCCGGTGGCGCGTCTCATCTGTCTTCGCCGTAAACACCAGCTTCTCTGCCGGAAATTCCTTCAGTACGCCTTTGAGAAGGGCATATCCCATATTGCCCATCCCGATAAATCCTATTTCAGCCATAAACTTCTCCTTTCTTCCCCTGCCTCTGAAGCGGAAGCCTTCTTTTTCTCCCCGCAGACTTCGGATTCAGGGCTAAAACAAGCGGAAGTGCCGCTCTGTCACCCTTTTGGGATGATTTCGCAGCACTTCCTTGTATTCTCTACTTTGCATAATCTGTTACCCTGCTCTCGCGGATAACGTTTACCTTAATCTGACCCGGATACTCCAACTCAGCCTCGATCTGTTTGGAAATATCTCTTGCCAGCAATACCATAGTAGCGTCGTCTACCTGGTCAGGAACTACCATGACACGAATCTCTCTACCTGCCTGAATTGCAAAAGACTTGTCTACGCCCTTGAAAGCATTGGCGATATCCTCTAACTGTTTTAAGCGATTGGTATACGTCTCCAGCGTCTCTCTGCGCGCTCCCGGACGGGCGGCTGAAATCGTATCTGCCGCCTGTACAAGACAGGCAATCAGAGAAGTCGGTTCCGTATCACCATGATGTGATTCTACTGCATTGATAACAATCGGCGATTCCTTGTACTTTCTGCACAAATCTGCGCCAATCTGAATATGTGAGCCTTCCACCTCGTGATCGATGGATTTGCCGATATCATGCAGGAGACCTGCACGCTTCGCCATACGCACGTCTACGCCCACCTCGCCTGCCAGAAGGCCTGCCAGATGCGCTACCTCGATCGAATGCTTCAGAGCATTCTGACCATAGCTGGTACGGAATTTCATTCTTCCAAGAAGCTTTATAAGCTCCGGATGAATTCCATGAACGCCTACCTCGAGAACGGCTGCCTCGCCTTCCTCCCGGATCATGGCTTCCACTTCCTTCTGCGCTTTTTCCACCATCTCCTCGATGCGTGCCGGATGAATACGTCCATCCACAATCAGCTTCTCCAGGGCAATCCGCGCTACCTCGCGGCGTACCGGATCAAAGCCCGACAAAATGACTGCCTCCGGGGTATCGTCGATAATCAGATCAATCCCCGTCATCGTCTCAAGCGTACGGATATTCCGTCCCTCTCGTCCGATGATTCTTCCCTTCATCTCGTCGTTCGGAAGCTGCACTACGGAAATCGTCGTCTCTGCCACATGATCGGCAGCGCACTTCTGAATCGCCGTAACCACATATTCCTTAGCCTTTTTATCGGCTTCTTCCTTTGCTCTGCTCTCAAGCTCCTTGATAAGCACAGCAGTTTCATGTTTTACTTCGTCTTCAACAGTCTTTAATAAATAATCTTTTGCTTGTTCGGAGGTAAGGCCAGAGATTCTTTCCAGTTCCTGTACTCTTTTTTCCTGAAGCTTATTCAGCTCAGCACTCTGCTTCGCCAGCTTCTCTTCTTTCGCCGCAAAACTTGCCTCGCGTCTCTCCAGCGCGTCTGACTTCTTATCAAGAGCTTCCTCTTTCGCCAGAACTCTGCGCTCGTAACGCTGCAGCTCCGCTCTGCGTTCCTTCGTTTCCTTCTCCAGCTCGTTCTTTGTCTTCAGCGATTCTTCCTTCGCCTCGAGCAAAGCCTCCCGCTTGGAGCGTTCTGCAACCTTTAACGCGTCGTCTATGATGTCTCTTGCTTTTTCTTCTGCATTTCCGACTTTCTTCTCGATCGTCGTCTTACGCACATAAACCGTCACAAGAGCCGTCACTGCAATCGACACCAGCGCAGTTAATATCGGAACATAAAACGGCACAGGAGCACCTCCTTATTTAATTTTCATTGTACAAATCATAACTCTGCCCGTATGCATCCCTCGTTACCCGTTATACTGGCAAAGTGCAATATACAACATTTAAATTTTATACTTTATTCTCTATTATGTCAAGTAAACTTCCACTTTTTCCACAAAACTATGTAACTATTCAGCCATGCGGCTGAGAAGGACAAAAAACTCGACGCAAGCTGGCTTGCAGAGAGGTTTTGTCATTCTCAGACATAGGGCGCTTAGCCCAAATCGAGGATTTAGCCGCGTATGCGGCGGTGAGCAGCGTTAGCTGCGCAAATCCGAGATGCATGGCTGAATAATTACAAAACTACTCTGCTCTGATTTCGCGAAGAATATCTTCACTCCGAAAACCTCTGCGCAGCAGAAACGAATAAAACCTGCGAAGCTCAGCCTGATCCGCTGTCTCCGGATGAATCCTCTTTTTTTCCATCCAGCGCCGGATCTGCTCCCGCTCGTCCTGCGGCTCCACTTCCAGACTGGCTTTCTCCAGAATCTCTCTGGAAATCCCCTTCTTATAGAGAAGCTCCTGCTCCACCTGCCTCCGGCTCTTTTCCTGCCCCCGGCAGCTCAGATAATGGACTGCATAGCGCATATCGTCGAGATAATGGAAGCTCTTCACATAAGCTACGGCTTCCTCGACCGCCTCCGGCTCATAGTTTTTTTCCAGTTTTTCACGCAGCTCTCTCTCCGTCCTGTCGCACCGCTCCAGAATATGTAAGGCGCGCCGCTTCGCTCTCTGTATATCTGAGGATTTCTCCTTCTCTCTTCCGTCCCGTCTGCCTTCCTGTTGTTCTCTCATTCTCTCTCACTGCTTTGCTTCCGGCTCCGGCATGCTTACAGCTTTTCCTCCGTCTGAGACGCCTTCGCCTTTTTTTCTTTCAGAGAATCCGCTGCCGCACTCTCCTTATCCGCCTCTTCGGAAGAAGCGGAGTCAAGACCGAAGCCCTCGCGCACTCTCTCCTCTATCTCCTGACAAATCTGCGGGTTCTGTCTGAGGAATGTCTTCGCATTCTCCCGTCCCTGACCTATCTTTTCTCCGTTATAGGCATACCATGCTCCGCTCTTATTCACAACGCCTGTATTCGCGGCAAGGTCAAGGATGTCGCCCTCTCTGGAGATTCCCTCGCCGAACATGATATCAAACTCTGCTTCCTTGAAAGGCGGCGCAATCTTATTCTTTACCACACGGATACGCGTCCTGTTGCCGACCATCTCTCCGCCCTGCTTCAGCGTCTCGATACGGCGCACATCCATACGGATGGAAGAGTAGAACTTCAAAGCCCGTCCTCCTGTCGTCACCTCGGGATTGCCGAACATCACGCCTACCTTCTCACGCAGCTGGTTGATGAAAATCACCGTGCAGTTGGACTTGCTGATCACTGCCGTCAGCTTACGAAGCGCCTGAGACATCAGACGCGCCTGCAGTCCCACATGAGAATCTCCCATATCGCCTTCTATCTCTGCCTTCGGAACAAGGGCTGCCACAGAGTCCACAATAATAATGTCCACAGCTCCGGAGCGCACCATCGTCTCTGCAATCTCAAGAGCCTGCTCTCCGTTGTCCGGCTGTGAAATATAAAGGTTGTCAATATCAACGCCGATATTCCGCGCGTAAACGGGATCAAGCGCATGCTCCGCATCGATAAAGCCGGCGATTCCGCCCCTCTTCTGTACTTCCGCTACCATATGAAGCGCCACGGTCGTCTTACCGCTGGACTCCGGTCCATAGACTTCCACAATTCTTCCCTTGGGAATACCGCCGAGTCCCAACGCAAGATCAAGGCTCAGACAGCCTGTGGGCGTCGTCTCTATCTGCATATTGGCTCCCTTGTCTCCAAGCTTCATCACAGAGCCTTTTCCATACTGCTTCTCAATCTGTGCCAACGCCGCATCCAGCGCTTTCAGCTTCTCTTCCTTTACCATATCTGTCTCCTTTATCCGTTCTTTCAAACATACGTTTGCGAATATTTGTTCGTTTTCTGACTCCTATCTTATTATATTTTTCTTCTGCTGTCAACTGAAGAATACCATATCCGACATATGAAGTCAATTTTCTTCTGTAAAAAAATTACATTTATTTTGTATCAATTCAGCCGCGTACGCGGCGATG
>CAUWNO010000167.1:0-4609 GCA_963559965.1 uncultured Lachnospiraceae bacterium
GAAGGAAGTTCAGAGTCTGAACGGCGTTTCGTTTTTCTGTTCCGGTATAGCAGCTCTCCAGCAGTTTGTTTACGCGGTCAATCAGTTCCTTATGCTGCTGATCGATCAGCTCGTTTCCTGTTTCAAGAGATTTATCGAATGTTACGCTCATGGGAAATGCCTCCTTAATTCTTCATCGTATTTCTGCGATATCATACTATGTCTAAGTATATGCAAAATACCGGAAATAATCTGTTGCAAATGCAACAAGAACTAAAAAAATATCATGAGCCGTAGGGGAAGCGGAAGAGGAAGGAGAAAGATCAGGATTTACGCTTGTCGCTGCGGGAGCGTGTATGATAGAATGAGTGCGGAAGATGCAGGAAAAGAAAGGACAGAGAACAGTGCAGGATATTCGTGAATTATATGAACAGATAAAAAGAGGAGAGGACGTGCGCGCGGGGCTGATTGCTCTGAAGGCGGCGCTTAAGGATAAAGACGAAAAAGAGGAGGCTCTGCGGCAGATAAAAGGACTTTTTCAGGAAGAGCCGGAGACACTTCTTAAAATGGTACAGGATTCGGACGCCAAAGTGAGAAAAAATGCGGCGCTGATTTTGGGAACTATTGGAACGAAGGAGTGCAGAGACGCTCTTCTTGGGGCATATGAAAAGGAGGAACAGCGCTTTGTGAAAAGCGCGTATCTGACAGGGCTTCTGGGCTGCGATTGTACGGACTGCCTTCCGATGCTGAAAAAGAAGAGGGAAGAGCTTCTGCGCGCCGGGACGACGGCAGAGACGGAAAAGCACAGCCGCGAGGAGCTGGAAGCTCTGAACGCCCTTCTTTCAGCCTGCGAGCCGGCAAAAAAGAGAAGATTTCAGGGAGAAGATTTTCCGGCAGACGTGATCCTTACGACATGGAAGGAATACCGGGAGACGGCAGCACGCCAGATTACAGAGGGAGAGGTCTCTTTCTTAGGCTCCGGTATCCGTATCCGGGGCGGCAGCCTGAAGGAGATTCTTAAGGTGAGGACATACAGGGAGCTTTTGTTCTGTCTTGACAGGGATCATCTGGACGCTTCGTTGGCGGCAGAGGAGCTGGCGTCCTCGAATCTTCTGGCGCTTTTGGAACGCTATTATCAGGGAGGAGCGCCCTGGAGGTTCCGTATCGAATTGAGAAGCAGAATGACGGCGCAGGAGAAGGCGGTCTATACAAAGAAGCTTGCGGACGCACTGATGCGCCGGACGGGCGGAAGACTGATTAACGATGTGTCAGATTATGAGGCGGAGCTCCGCTTGATTGAAAAAAAATCAGGAGGTTATCTTCCTCTTCTGAAGCTTTCAGCCCTTCCGGATCACAGATTTGCATACAGGAAGAACAGCGTGGCAGCTTCGATGCAGCCGTCTCTTGCCGCTCTTCTGGCAGAGCTTGCCTCTCCGTATATGAAGGAAGGCGCCCGGGTTCTCGATCCCTTCTGCGGAGTGGGAACGCTCCTTCTGGAGAGAACTTACCGCGTGCATGCCGATACGCTGTATGGTGTGGACCGGTATGGGAGCGCGATAGAGGGAGCGAGGGAGAACGCCGGGATTGCAGGCGTTCCGGCTCATTTTATTAACAAAGAAATTCAGAGCTTTTCTCATGAGCATCTTTTTGATGAGATTTTTACAGACATGCCGTCGCAGGGAGGAAAGCGCACGGCGCATGAGACAGAGTATCTGTACCGCGTTCTTTTTGAACAGGGACAGAGGCTTTTAAGACCGGGTTCCATGATCTTTCTCTATTCGCACGACAGAGGCTTTGCCTTAAAATGGCTTCGCCAGACGGCGGGAATGAAGCTTGTCAGGGAATGGCGGATCAGCGAGAAAGAAGACACCTGGTTTCTGGCAGTACGCTATGAAGGAGAAAAAAATGCGTGACAGAGGTAAGACAGTCAGCCGTATCGTTCTGGCAGGCGTCCTTGCTCTTTTGCTGACAGCAGCAGGATGCGGGAGCAAAGAAAACGGGAGCGCAGATCCGGATTCGGATACGGTAAAAACGGAAGAACAGAAAGAAAAACGGGTGATCGGACTGATTCTTACAAGCCGCGACGCCGGAGAAAACGAGAGTGTGACGAAAGCCGTGGAAAAGATAGCGGATGAGACGGGGGCGGGGCTTCTGATACGGACGCCGGACGTATCGGCAGAAGAAGCAGAGGAAGCGGCGTCGCTGACATACGGAAGCTTTATCCTGTACGACGTTGATCCGATAGAATATCAGATGCTTGCGCTGAATGAGCTGATAGCGGAAGATGCGGATGTAATTCTGATTCATCCGAATCATGGTGAAGCTTTGGATGGTGTTCTGGCAGCGGCAAGGGGTGTTGGAGCAAAGATTTATACATGGGGAGAAAAGCCGTCGGAAGGCGGCTTTGATGTCCATAAGGAGGAAGCAGAAGAGCTTTTGGAAAGTCTTCGTTCTGATATGAACAAATCAGATGAGGGGCTGCGCCATGAATAAAATTTTGATAATAGACGACGACAGAGAACTGTGCGTTTTGATTAAACGCAGCGTACAGGCGGAGCATATAGAAGCTGATTTTAGCAATACCGGAAAAGAGGGACTGCAGAAATTAAAAAGGCAGGAATACCAGCTTGTGATACTGGATGTGATGATGCCGGGTATGGACGGCTTTGAAACGCTGGAAGAAATCCGCAGAGAGTACAGCCTGCCGGTCCTGATGCTCACATCTAAAAATGACAGCGTGTCCAAGGTGAGGGGCTTACGGGAAGGAGCGGATGATTATCTGACAAAGCCCTTTGATATGGATGAGCTGACTGCCCGTATTACCTCCCTCATTCGCCGCTACACCCGCTTTAATCAGCAAGCCGGGGCTATGCGGAAGCTGGAGTTTGACGGAATGAAGATTGACATGGAAGAGCGTTCTGTCGCTACGGAAAACGGCGTGTTCACACTTCCGCCAAAGGAGTTTGATCTGCTTTTGTACTGCGCAAAGCATCAGGGAAAGATTTTGACAAAGCAGCAGATTTATGAGGAAGTATGGGGCGAAGAATATTTCTATGATGACAGTAACATTATGGCGATCATCAGCCGGCTTCGCAAAAAAATAGAAGTTAATCCTTCCAGCCCGAAGTATATCCAGACGGTCAAAGGGATTGGCTACCGCTTTAACAAGGAGGTGTAGCCGGTATGGAAATTATTGTTTTTTTGTCCATTGTGACTGCCGTTTCGGCTGTGCTGATCTCCGTCGCCCACAACCGGCGCGTAAAAAAGCAAATCTCAGAAATGGTCGATGCGCTGGCGGATGTGAAAAACGGAAACGGTAACCGGCGCATTCTGTCTGCGGCAAATGAACTGACAGCACCTCTTGCCTATGAAATCAATGAAATTGTCGTGTCCTATGAAAGCAGGCTTTCGACTGTACGGCAGACAGAGGAAACGAACCGCCAGCTTATGACGAGCCTTTCCCATGATGTCCGGACACCTCTTACCACTCTGATCGGGTATCTCGACGCCGTACACAAAGGGCTTGTCACAGGGAAAAACCGGGATGACGATATCGAAACCGCCCGCCGGAAAGCCCACGACCTGAAAGAATATATCGACGTACTTTTTGACTGGTTCAAGCTGAATTCCGATGAGTTTGCTATGGAGATCCGAAGCGTGGAAGCCGCAGAGCTGACAAGAAATATCCTGATTGACTGGGTTCCTGTTTTTGAGGAGAAGCAGGTGGAGTACGATATTGATATTCCTGAACAGCCCGTCCGGGTAAGACTGGACAGAGACAGTTATATGAGGATTATCAATAATCTCATTCAAAATGTAATCGCTCACAGTCATGCGGATAAAATCAAAATCGTTCTGTCAGAGAAGGAAACGGAGATGAAGTTATTGCTGGCGGATAACGGAGTGGGGATTGAGAAAGAGGATTTGAAACACATTTTTGAACGGCTTTACAAGTGCGACAAGGGCAGGTCCGAGAAAGGAAGCGGTCTTGGACTTTCTATCGTCCGTCAGCTGACAGAAAAGATGGGCGGAAAGATAACAGTGGAAAGCGTACAGGGAAAAGGCACAGAATTTATTCTGCTTTTTCCTCTGTATCATTGAACGGGTTCCCGTCTTTATGGCGGGAGCCTTACTTATTTTCAGAAGTCTTTTAGAAAATGGCATGGGAACCTTCTCAATCCCCAAACGGATTGAGAAGTAGCGGAATAGGATTTGCATTGCAATTCCTATTCCTTAATTGCAAGGATAATGCAAGACTGCGGCAAGGTTTATGCAAGGTTTAAGTGATAGAATACCTTACAGAACAGGAGGTTTTGAATATGGGTACAAATTACATCATTGAAACAAAAAATCTGACGAAGCAATACGGTTCGCAAAAGAGCGTGGCAGAGCTGAATATTCATGTGAAGCGCGGCAGGATTTACGGTCTGCTGGGAAGAAACGGAGCCGGAAAAACTACTACGATGAAAATGCTGCTGGGCTTAACGAAGCCGACTTCCGGAAAGGTCAAAATCTGGGGAAAGCCCTTGCAGGGGAACGAAAAGAAGCTGCTGCCCCGTATCGGCAGCCTGATTGAGTCCCCCGGCTTTTATCCCAATCTGACCGGCACAGAGAACCTGCGTATCTTTGC
>CAUWNO010000168.1:0-4603 GCA_963559965.1 uncultured Lachnospiraceae bacterium
TCGATAACAAAAACAGCACGGCGTACCTCAGTCTGAATATGAAGCTTCTTTGCCCGGTTATAAATATCTACCAGAAGCAGGTTGTCCAGCAGGAGATTCTTAATAAAGTTATCTTTATCGAAGCGCTCCTTATATGCCACCAGAAGATTCTGAATCTGAAATACCACAAGCTTTCCAATCATATACGCGTCGTCTCCTCCGCCATTGACCAGAAGAATGTACTCCAGCTGGTTCTCGTCAAAAATCTTGAAGAACTGGAATCCCTGAATTACCTGGCTGTCTGCCGGAGAATCAATAAAAGAAAGAACGGAACCCGTATAGGAGTCCGCCTCCGGAAATGTCGACGCAAGTACCTTCCCTTCCGTATCAATAATACACAAGTCTATTCTGGTAATCCCTTTTAGTCCGTCAATCGTGTTCTGCAGTATCTGATTTGAAATCATAATTTCCATCGCTCCTTTTGATTACATAGTTTTGTGCATATCGCCAGACCTTCCCCATTTTTCTTTCTGGCAATATCTACAATAAAAATCCCCGTTTTTCTTGTAACGAAAAAATACCTAACATATATACTAATGCAAAACCACAAAAAAGAAAAGAGGAAATACAAATTTTTTTATGCACTTCCTCAACATTTTCCATGTTTCCTGTCGCTCTCATCCTTATACATTGTTAACAAAGTCAATGATTTTCCATATTCTTTACTATTTTCATCTCTTGCAGGATGAGCCTTGCATTTTTCGTCTCCATATGATAGCTTTGATACAGCGGTCGAAAAGCCACGTCTTTTCTTCTGCCCAAACCGGAATTACTATGAACAGCAAGGAGGTCCCTCATGTCCGGAATTCATTCAAAACATATGTTTAAAAATATTTTTCTCACAACGGTCGGCACTGCTGTCATGGCATTTGCTATCGCGTCTGTGCTGGAGCCTGCAAGTCTTATCACCGGAGGCTTCTCTGGTCTTTCCATTATCATCAAACATCTGACGGAACCCTGGATTCCCGGAGGCATCCCCCTCAGCGTGACAAACCTTGCTCTTAATATTCCTTTTTTTCTAATTGCAATCCGTCTTAAGGGTATGCGTTATCTTCTGCGTACCGCCTACGCCACCCTGATGCTCTCTTTCTGGCTTTCCGTGCTGCCCGTTATCCCCCTTGCGCAGGGAGATCTCCTTTTATCCGCTCTGTACGGTGGACTTCTCATGGGAGCGGGAATCGGACTTGTCTTCGTCGCTCAGGCTACTACAGGTGGCACAGACCTTATCGCCGCCCTGATTCAGCACTATATGAAGCACTACAGCGTTCCTGCCATCATGTGGTTTATCGATACGCTCATCGTCCTTCTGGGCGCGTTTCTGTTCGGAATTCAGATGGCGCTTTATGCTATTATCGCCATCTACCTGACGTCAAAAATCTCCGACAGTCTTATCGACGGTCTCAAATTCTCCAAGGCTGCCTTCATCATTACCGAGCGCCCCAAAGAAATTGCCGATTTGATTATGAATGATCTCGATCGCGGCGTCACCGGCGTCTCCGCCACAGGCATGTATTCCGGAGAAGCAAAAAATATGCTTTTCTGCGTCGTGGCAAAAAAAGAAATCGTTCCTCTGAAAGAGCTTGCAAAGGAATGTGATCCGCACGCCTTTGTCATCGTGACCGACGTCAGAGAGGTTCTTGGAGAAGGCTTCATCGAACACTGATTTAAGAGAATGACATATTTTAAAACTGCCCTTCATATCTTATAGCAATCGAACGATACAGGAGGGCTTTTCTTGAGCTCAAAAACAAAAATTGTCGTTCTTCGCATGAAGGAGCTGATTTACACAGGAATCTTCGTCGCTCTGGGCATCCTTCTCATTCTCCTGCTTGTCTATATGTTTTCTCCGAAGGAGAAGAACGCCGGTTCTGCCGAGGCTTCCGACCTCTACCTTCCAGGCGTATATACCTCCTCCATTATGCTGGGCGGAAACGCTATAGACGTAGCTGTGACAGTCAGCGCAGATACGATTGAATCCATCCGTCTCACAAACATCAGCGAGACCGTAGAAACTATGTATCCCCTCGTACAGCCGGCTCTTGAAAGTCTGGCAAGCCAGATCTGCTCCTCGCAGTCTCTGGAAAATCTGACCGTTCCACAGGAAAGTCAGTATACTTCCCAGATTCTCATCGACGCCGTCAGCCGCGCGCTCCAGAAGGCTTCCGCGGCAGAGGGAGAAGGGGAGGAAGCTCCGTAAGCCGGGCAGGGAGAACAGATACCAGAGCAGTCCCTGCAAAACAACTGAATTCCAGTCCAGACAGAGATACCCCCTCCTGAGCAGACAGGTAAAATAACAACACCTGTTACTCAGGAGGGGGTATCTTTTCTAATCAAAAATCAATAAATTTTTCTGCTTCTATTTGCTCTTGCGACGTTTTGCATAAACGCTTACCACAACAGCCGTTCCTGCTGCGATGGCAAGAACTGCTATCCAAAGCTCCACATGAGCAGAATCACCTGTTTTGGCTCCCTGTACTGCCTGGACGTGCGGTTTGTTCGCTGTGCTTCCACCCGAACTGCTTCCTGAACCGCCTCCAGAATTACTTCCCGGATTGTTTTCCGGTTTACTTCCTGAAGAAGCGCCGCATACTGTACATTTACCGTCTACATAGTTATGACCCTTCGCCGGAATCACCAGACCGTCAACATCTGTAATTTCAGCAGCTCCTAATTCGTCCGCAAAATACTTACCGCAGATTCCGCACTTGTAATAAGTTTTGCTGACACCGGTTTCTGTACAGGTCGCGTCCTTCTTGTCGACCTTTGTCATCTGATGCTTATGAACACCGTAATTACCATTCTTATCCGGCGCATTTAAAGCAAAACCGTCAGCCAGAAGTTCTTTTGCAATCGGGCTGTTATAGATACCGCCTGAAATTGCAACATGCTCTCCTGCTTCATCCCATTTAGAATGCTTATCGCCATCCGCTGCACTGGCATCCCATGTGTATGCAAGAACCGCGTTCTTTGTCTGTTCTGCAACAAATGTACCGCCCTTGATTGCCGCAGTCGGCACTCCGCCCGGATAGTCTCTGTCAACAATGAAAATCGCCGCTCCGTCATTGATCGGACCGTCTCCGGCTCCTTTATCGCCTCGCTCATCCTTGCTGGTCGCAATTACCTTAACTGTGCTGTCAGCAGGAATATCCAGCTCTCCTGCGCACATCTGAACACCTGTCAGACCTTTAATTGTTCCGCCTTTTAAGGTCAGTTTGCCCCTTTGCGGATGATAGATGCCTGCGCTTCCCGTTGAAGTTAAGGTTCCGCCCTCAACGATGATTTCTGTATCATGCCAAGTACCGTTTCCACCGACAGCGGACTCTTTCGCGGTGATTTCACCGCCCTTTATCACAACCTTTGATCCTGCAACAGCGCCTACGCCGTATTCTGTTGAATCAATCTTTGTGCCGTCCTTAACTGTTAATTCGCCCTGAACCTGAACAGCTATATTCGCTGCTGAATCATCTGTGTCTTCAAAGCTAATCTTTACATTCTCCGTTACCATAGAGGCTCCGGTTCTTACACAAACTGCCGCAGCGCTTGCACCGCTCTTAAGAACACCCTTTTTCTCTGCCGTATCTGTCAGAGTTAAGCTTGTCTTGTCTGTACCTGTAGTCTTATCCCCAACTTCAAGAACCGGCGCTTTTACTCCCTCTTTCAGAGTTAATGTTTTTCCGTTTAAATCTAACGTTACTTCCTTATCGCCTTTAATTACAAGTGTCGCATCAAGAGTAATGTCTTTTTCCAGTACGATTGTCTGTCCGTCTTTCACTGCTTCCGCAGCTGCTTCAAGACTTGTATAACCTTCGACTTCATTACCGTCTTTATCCTTAATAAGAGCTACTCTTTTTGCATCTTCCAAAGCTCCCGGGATAAGAGGATCCAGCTGTACAGAACCATTCTGCGCCTGCCAGAAATCATTGACTCCTCCTGCTGCGTTGAGCGTTTCAGCAAGCTCTGTACGGGTCATATCTGGCTGTTCTACAGAAGGCTTCTCTCCATCTGCTGCTACAGCATAGATCTTTCCTGTCTCGTCCATATAGTAACATGAAGCTATCTGAGACCCTGGCGCAGGAGCATACCAGAAAGTGCTTTTTCCAATCGGAAATGTCTTTCCATCTGGCGCCGTAATCTTACCGTCATTCATGCAGGCTTTTATCGGGCTGGTTGAGTTATTATATCCATAGATACCAGCAGCAATTGCGCCGTTTCCTGTTGCCGTAATATCACCGCCGTTGTAGCAGTTATCAATGGAATCGCCTGCTGCCGCTGTACCGCCGATGATACCGCCCGCGCTCTGCACACCTGTGATCTTTCCCGTATTTGCAGACTGGCTTACGATGGCTCCGCCCGAATTGCTGACACCAATAATACCGCCTGCTTTATCGCCCTCAATTACTCCGCTATTGACAGCTTTTATAACCACACTGTTTTGATTTGTATTACCAACAATACCACCTGCGGAAATTTTACCTGTTACCTTTCCTGTATTGGAACAGTCTTTTAATTCTGCATTATAAGCCCAGCCTGCGATGCCGCCTGCATAGTCCCCTGATACCTCGCC
>CAUWNO010000169.1:0-4569 GCA_963559965.1 uncultured Lachnospiraceae bacterium
TGGTTTGTGGCTGTTAAGTTTCGGTTTCGGTTTTATCCTTCTGGAGGGTCAGAGAGTGTTGCTCCTTTTCTTTCAGGGGATGGAGCTTCTGCTGATTCTTGTCTGGCTTTTTTTCAGCGCCCGGCGCTACAGGCGGCTTAAGGATCTGGCGTATGATCTGGATCGTCTCCTTCACGGAGAAAGGCAGATTCATCTGGAAGAATACCGTGAAGGAGAGCTTGAGGTTCTCGCCAATGAGCTTCAGAAGCTCCTTTCGAGGCTTTCCGGGCAGTCGGATCGTCTGCAGCAGGAAAAGCGGTATTTGAGCGACTCCCTTGCCGACATTTCACATCAGCTGAGAACGCCTCTTACTTCTCTGAATCTGATTCTTGCAAGACTGTCCGAAGAAGGGGAGGAAAGGGAGAGACGCCGTCACGTCTGCGAGGCAAAGCGTCTTCTGGAGCGTACTTCCTGGCTTGTGGAGACGCTTTTGAAAATTTCCCGTATCGATGCGGGGATGGCTGTTTTTGACTGTGCGGCGGTAGACGCCGGGAAGCTGGTGCAGGCGTCGCTGGAGCCTTTATCGATTCCTATGGAACTTCGAGGGCAGCAGGCAGTTCT
This sequence comes from uncultured Lachnospiraceae bacterium, assembly GCA_963559965.1. GTDB lineage: Bacteria > Bacillota > Clostridia > Lachnospirales > Lachnospiraceae > Laedolimicola. Next base: position 601 of record CAUWNO010000169.1, read on the forward strand.
TGCCATAGAAGAGAACGCAGGCTTTTCGGGGGATTTTTCCTGGAGCGCGGAGGCTGTGGGAAATCTCATAAAAAACTGCATGGAAAATGCAGGAGAGGGAAAGACAATATGGATTGCGGCGCGGGAAAATGAACTCTATACGGAGATAAAGGTCAGTGATAACGGACCGGGGATTGCGCCGGAGGATCTGCCTCATATTTTTGAGCGGTTTTACAGAGGAAAGAATTCGCAGGGTCAGGGATCAGGCATTGGTCTTGCTCTTGCAAGGATGATTGTGAATGCCCAGAACGGTACGCTCAAGGCAGGAAACAGACCCGGAGGCGGCGCAGAATTTGTGATCCGCTTTTATAAAGGAATTGTGTAGGAAATAAAAATGCAGGCTGTGTTCCCGTAAATGGGGAGACAGCCTGTTTTTATAGTTTGGATAGCTTCACTTTTCTGGTCTTCTTATTTTGCATGTCTTCCCATCGACGCAAAGTGACGTTTTTGTTATAATAGAGTCACGGAAACGTCACGGGCGCAGCCTATAATAAATGATATCCGATACTGACGCAGGAGCGGCAGAGGAGAGCGAAAAAGAGGCTGAAAGGAAAAGAGGAGAGAGTTTATGGAAGTTTTAAAAGCGGAGCATATATCGAAAATATACGGAGAAGGAGAAAATGAGGTGCGCGCCCTTGACGATGTGTCCTTTTATATCCAGCAGGGAGAGTTCGTAGCGATTATAGGACCGTCCGGATCGGGAAAATCTACCTTGCTTCATGTGCTGGGCGGCGTGGATCGTCCCACCTCCGGTCATGTATATCTGGACGGAAAGGATATTTACAGTCAGAATGCGGAGCAGCTTGCCGTTTTCCGCAGAAGAGAGGTCGGGCTTATCTACCAGTTTTACAATCTGATCCCTGTTCTTGATGTAGAAGAAAATATAACGCTTCCTGTTCTGATGGACGGAAGAAGCGTAAATGAAGAGAGGCTTTCGGAGCTTCTTAACCTCCTCGGTCTGGAGGGGCGCAGGAAGAGTTTGCCCAATCAGCTGTCAGGTGGACAGCAGCAGAGAGTTTCCATCGGCAGAGCGCTTATGAATGCCCCGGCAATCGTCCTTGCAGACGAGCCGACAGGAAATCTTGACTCCAGAAACAGTCAGGAGATTATGGAGCTTCTGAAAGCGTCGAACAGAAAGTATGGGCAGACGCTTCTTATGATTACCCACGACGAAAATCTGGCGCTGCAGGCGGACAGGATTATCGCCATCGAGGATGGAAGAATTGCAAGAGACGAGGTGATCCGCCGATGAACGTATTTACCAATGTGACCTGGAAGTCGCTGAAAAAGAACAGGACGAGAACGCTGGTGACGATTGCGGGAATTGTGCTTTCCACGGCGATGCTTACCTCTGTGACAGCTTTGATTTCCAGCCTTCAGGAGTATATGAAAGAAAGCGCCATAGAAAAGGAAGGAAACTGGTACGGACAGCTGATGAGCCTGCCGGAAGAGAAGCTTTCAGAGCTTTTGGAGGATGAGGAAGTGACAGCAGCCGCTCCCCTGCAGGAGCTGGGCTATGCGCGGAATCCTTATGCAGATGAGGAAGAAATATGGACCTATCATATGCCATATCTTTTTGTGGCGGGAATGCCGGAGAATTTTACGGAAATGGTTCCTGTAAAACTGAAGGAGGGGCGTCTTCCGGAAAATGAAAATGAGATTGCCGTTCCCGAAGGAGCAGTTAAAAAAGGGCTTATGGAGGCAGAAATCGGAGCTCAGATTACGCTTGATCTCGGAGAACGTATCTGGGAAGGCGAAACGCTGACGTTCAGCAACCCTCTGATGTATGAACTGGAAGACGATATGGAGAGGCTTCGTCTGGAAGAGGAGATTCACAAAAGAGAGACGCGCAGCTATACGGTTACAGGTATTATCGGGACGCCTGCTTTTCAGAACGGGTCGGAGCCTGCCTATTACTGCCTTACACGTTCTGATAAGGAACCTGGGCAGGACGCTCTTTGGAGATGCTTTTTCAGGATACGCCGCCCCGGTGAAATTTACAGCTTTATAGAAGAAAAATTTGAAGAATATGGAGCGACGTATCAGACGGAGCTTCTGCGCTGCCTTGGCTCGTCTGTAAACCGTCCGGCTATGCGCATCGTATACGGAATGGCGGCTATCCTGACGGCATTGATTATGACGGGAGGAATCGCCCTTGTCTACAATTCCTTTGCAATCTCTGTCAGCAACAGGACAAAGCAGTTTGGAATTCTGGCGTCGGCAGGCGCGACGCCTGCGCAGCTTCGGGGGATGGTGTTCCGGGAAGCAGTTATCTTAAGCGCGATAGGAATTCCGCTGGGAATCGGAGCGGGACTTCTGGGAATCGGCGTCACCCTTTATTTTACAGGCGATTATTTTGATTATCTTCTTTACAGCAGCGAAGTCAAAATGAGTCTTCACGCTTCTTGGGAAGGACTTCTGGTGTCGGCTCTGACAGCTTTTGCTACGGTTTTGATTTCTGCATGGATTCCGGCAGCCAGGGCTTCAGGAACGGCTCCCATAGACGCTGTTCTGCAAAGAAGAGACGTACAGAAGGAAAAGAAAGAAAAAAAACCGGGCAGAAGGCGCAGAATTAGAACGGGTTCGCTTCTTCCGGCGGCTCTTGCGGATCGATATTTCAGACGAAGCAGAAAACAGTACCGGACGACCGTCTTTTCCCTTTTTATCAGTATCGTGCTGTTTATTTCGGCAAGCTCCTTTTCCTCGTATGTACGGAAAAGTACCTTTGATCTGAGCGATTTGCCGGAGGCGGATGTGGAAGTTTTCTTGGAGAAGAGGGTATGGGACAAGACGGAGGAAATGCTTCGCGAGGCGGAGGCAGACGAGATTCTTGATACCTTCTGGTGCTATGCTTCTGCTTATGTAAATCCGGACAGTCTGACAGAGGAGTATCGGGAGGCTCTGGAAGAGGCATGGAGCATGGATCTGGACAGCCAGGTGAAAACAGAGGACGGGCGCGTCAAAATTTCTGCCAATATTGTGATTCTGAAAGATGACGCATATGAATCCTATCTGAAAGAAGAAGGACTGTATCGGGAGGAGTATGGAAAAGCCGGACAGCTTCCCGTCACAGTTTTTCAGGAGGCGGGAGGATACTCGCCCAGGACGGATCGATATGAAAGCTTCGGAGTGCTGAAGGATGCGAAAGAGGAGATCGAGTTTTTGTTTCTTGACTCAGAAGCGTATCACACAGCCCTGGACGAGGCGGAAGGTTTTACAGTGAAACAGGAGGGTTTTGAGAGGGGAGTCCCCTTACAGGCAGATCTTCAGGTAGAAAGAGGACCGATGAATCTTTTGGCGGGAGGACAGGGACTTACTTATCTTATGCCGGAGAGACGGTTTGCAGAAATGGCAGGGGAAGACTCGGAAACTTACCTGAACCGCAGAACCGTCTTTTTTAAGACGAAGGCTCACAGAGAACTTGCGGAAAAGCTTCAGGAGTTTGCAGAAAAAGAAGGACCGGCATACTTTTTTGTACACGACAGAGCGGAATCGCTGGCGATGGAAAGGAATATGGCTCTTACGGTTGATATCTTTTCCTATGGTTTCATTACGCTGATTTCCCTTATTGCTGCGGCAAATGTATTTAATACGGTGTCCACAGGCTTCCTTCTCAGGAAAAGGGACTTTGCAGTGCTGTCTTCGGTGGGGATGACGCCGAAGGAGATGGGAAGAATGCTGAATTTTGAATGTCTGTTTTACGGGAGCAGGGCGCTTCTCTACGGAATTCCCGTTTCTGTTCTTGTAACCTGGCAGATCTACAGGGTCGTGCGGAGCGGGATGGATATTCCGTTTTATATACCGGGCTACAGTCTTCTGATTGCGGTATTCAGTGTGTTTGCTGTGGTATTTGCTGCGATGCTTTACGCAAGAAGAAAGATGAAGCATGAAAATCTGATAGACAGTATCCGTCAGGAGAGTATCTGAGGA
>CAUWNO010000170.1:0-4458 GCA_963559965.1 uncultured Lachnospiraceae bacterium
TAATCATTCCGCAACGTTTCCTGCGGGAATCGAACCCACAACTAGCGCTTAGGAGCAAGGCACTCGGCATCTTCCCCCGGGACTATTTATGTTTTATACTGTCTTTGAAAACCCCTGATTTACGGGCTTTCTTAGCTCTCGTGGGCACTTCGCTGTCAGCTTTTATATCGTCCTTGAAAGCTCCCGTTTCAGGCATAAATGTTGGCATTTTGTTGGCATGAGCTAATAAAGTTCTCAGTACCGAATTGCCAGTCACTGTGTAGGCGGCGCTCAAATCCTGCGCCAATGAATCTATCGGCTACCAACTCCGTACTTTCGCGGAATTGGTAACTCTATTAAATTTTCATCTGTTATAAATGATCCACTCTGAAAACATTTGGTAAAGTTGTGGGCTGAACATACAAAAAGGCTGATGCAGTAGTGATTTTTCTTACCACTTAAAAATAAGCTCAGGGAAACATTTTCATTACGTTTTGTGCCTGAGCGAAGCGAAAGGAATGGATATAATGATGAATAATAATGTTAGTGCAGTACAAGTAAATGGTGGCTTTTATACAGTTGTTGTGATTAAATTCGATATCTGGGAAACACGGATTATTGACGAAAGACATTTCGCGAACGAAGACGAAGCGAAAGCGTTCGCGGATCTGGTAAACAATGGCGGTAAATATCGCGGTGAAGGCGTTTCTTGCATTACTCATTATATTGGATAAAGGGGGCGCGAAAATGGATATTGTTTTAACTTTTATGGGTATCTTTTGGCTTGCGTGTAAGCTCTTCAGGCTGTCGTGGGGACAGGGTGACATATACCGCGAAAGATATCGAAGATATGGAAACAAGGAAGATCTGAAGAAGGCAAATGAAGCCGATAGCGCAATAATGTTTAGCATAATCGTTTTTACACTGGTTTTTACTTTCGTTTTGTGCGTTATATTTCATTAATAAGAAGATAATAAAAAGGAGCATGTGAAAAAAATTACTGGACACAGGTGTTGGATTATTTGGCGCAGGAACCCTTTGTAGGAGAAAATGTCTGCATTTTCCAGACTCAAAATGCCAAAGAGCTTGTATCCTGGCGCAGTGCTCAGGATGCGACACTTGGAGAATACCTGCCGGGACTGATGGAAAATAATCCATCCGGAAACCCGGCCCAGGCTGTGACTTTGCGTGATCTGTATTATGCAAGGTACGACAGCGGGGAATTGCCGCATCTGCCGAAGATATGGATGGAAGGGGAAGGTGTGGTGATGTGGTGGTGAAAAACTTCCCGGATTTTGAGGTACGGAATGTAATCAAAATCCGGGAAGTAGATAAATCATTAAGATATAGTTGGTCTAATATACTGTCAGGAAGGAACGATAGCGTGCGACAGTATTTTTAACAGAGTGTGTTTAAAAGAGTTCGTAATGCTCCCGAAGTTCTTCAAATGGACCATAAGCAGGATGGCTGCTCCTTGTTTTTCCAAAATAATCTTTATCAAAGGTGATAGGGGAACCATCTGGATTTTCAAATTTCTGTTCCGGTTCAAATGCTTCCCCCAGAGTATCTGTGTGAATCATTGCAGTTTGGGAATCCTTTATAAAATCACACAGATTACTGGAAAGAATATATTTGCCATTCTTTTCCTGCAGATCGATCCAGACCTGATCAGAAGTATTGACAATAGCATCAGTTTCTCTGGAACAAGGTCTGGCTCCATTAAAATAGATATTTCCTCCATAGGATACCGGCAGATGGTCGTAGTACCGATCATTCCCCCAATAATCAATACAGGTTTTTGCTGTAAATTTGGAAAAATATTCGTCAGTCAGAGGATATGCCTCATAGGGCAGAGTACCACTGATAAAGTGCATTTTGTCCGTTTGAAAATCTTTCAGATATTCTTTTGCATATGTCTCATAGAAAGGATTGACTTTCTGCTGGATGAAAATATTGTTATAAAATCGCATATCACCATGCAGAATTGTCATAAAACCGGCAATATCTGTACTGTGTGGGACATGGTATGGGGTATAACGCTCGGAGGGAAATTTCTTTCCGCCATTATCTACACCATTTCCAACATAGGTGAAAGATCCTCCAATTAAATTGTGGACAAAAGCTACTCCCTGTGTGCTGATTCGTGCTGAACAAAGAGATAACAGAATGTTGTTATCAATGAGGGATGGCCCATGTGCCACTTCCAGGAACAGATCCTCTCCAAGAGAAAGCTCATTGGTCATTTCAGTTCCCACTGGAGGGGTATTGTGGTGGAAAAGATTCTGGGTTACACGGGTTCCCTGAATCTGCCAGTCAAGCCATATTCCCCTGGTGCAGTGGTGAATATGGTTTCTGCGGATAATCACATCAATCGCGGCATGCATTTTGATTCCGCCAATTTCATCACCGGATAAATCCTGCTTAGTATTGATATGGTGAATGTGATTATCTTCAATAATGGAAAATACACCGCCCAGATGTCCTACGATTCCGGTCTGACCACAGTCATGGATATGACATCTTCTGATAATATGAGAACCGATATTTTCTTTTGTCCAACCTTCATTACGCGCCTGACAGATAGAATCACGTTCATTTTGGGTTCCGTCTTTCGTATATCTGGTAGTCCATTTGTTTTCATTGTTGGGCTGTAAATATTTTCCAAGGGAGATTCCGCTACATTTAGAATTGGAGATATCGCAATCTTCTATGATCCATCCTTTGGCCCAGTGGGGACCAATCATTCCATCTTGCAATGCAGTAGGAGGAGCCCATTTGGTTGCGGCCTTGCATACTGTAAATCCGCTAAGCGTAATATAGTTTTTTCCGGTTTCTTCTGGATAGAAACAGTGCTGTCGTACATTTAGTTCTACGTTTTCCGTGTTGGGATCAGCATCGTGGAAATTTGCGTAGATTACAGTAGATTCATTGGTCTGGCAGGTATACCAGGTGTAAAGGCTAAAACTGGGATCCCATGCTTTAGGGTTTGCCACAGGGTGAAGTACTTCATTAAGTGATAACACTTCATACATGGAAGTTCCATTTAGATATACTTCTCCGGTATGTATATTTTTCTGTGGCCAGATCCAGTCTCCGGCAACTATAGTAGTGTACGGATTGTACGAACCAAATCTGGTATTTGGAATTTCCAGTTTCCATACATTTTTTTCGTAGAGGATCCAGGAATCAAAGCGTTCAGCACCTGTGATAACGGCTTTAAGCGGTTTCAGAGAGCGATATACAATAGGCGCTTCGGAGGTTCCGCCAAAGAGCGGATCGACAGATTCTCTATAGATACCTGGAAGTACAAGAACTTCATCCCCTGGTTTTGCAATCAGGGCAGCTTCCTGAATTTTCTGAAATGGGGAATCAACAGATCCATCACCGCTTATGGGGGAACTTGCAGAAACATAATACTTCATACTTCGGGTTCTCCTTTGTTTATCTGAATGCGTTGACTTTATCCATAAAAGCTTTTACACGGTCTTTATCAATTTGATTCCAGAAAACACCGTCTTTCTTAAATGAGGTTCCTACAAAAGCACCGTCTGCAATATCAAGATACTCTTTCACATTGTTGATATTTACGCCTGTAGAAGCAAACATTACAGAGTCCGGATATGCTTCGCGACATTTTTTCAGGACATTAACATCAGGTTTCTGACCGGCAACATATCCGGCAATAGCCAGGCCATCTGGCTGATTAAGAAAGTAGATGGATTTTAAAACATCAAGAGGATCTCTTCCTGCAAGATCGGCACCGGATTCCGGAACAAGATAATAAACTAATTTGAAATCATCCATTCGCAAATTGTGCATCATACGGTTAATATTGCCAACTCTGGTAGAAGCAACACCTTCAGGGGTTGCCCATGCTCCGTGGAAAACGCCTCTTGTAAAGACTGCGCCGGAAGCTTTGGCTAAAGCTACACTTGCGTAATTGTCAGAAATGTAGTCCAGTCCAAAGGGTACTTTAACATATGGCTTTAAAGCGCCAAGAACATATGCCATGGCTGCAAAAGTCGCAGGGTCCATTTCTCCAAGGTAAGGAAGGCTGAATTCATTGGTAAAAAGAAGTCCATCTACACCTCCGTCCTGTAATGCTTCTACATCTTCCAGTCCCATGCGGATTACCTTTTCCATACCGCCTTCCTCATCGTATTTTGGATCACCTGGCATGGGCTGTAAATGAACTAATCCAATCACTGCTTTTTTTGTTCCGAAAATTTCTTCTGTCCACTTCATAGTTTTTCTCCTTTTATTTTTGATATATTTTTTCCTGCAAAATTGTTACAGGAGGTGTCCTGGTTATGAAAAATGGTATATTTTTGTCGATATTGCTGAGGAGAGTAGCCAGTATTCTTTTTAAATGCAAGGGAAAAATAATTGGAATCCTTGTATCCTATCATGCTGGCAATCTTTCCACTTTGAATATCGGTTTGTATAAGCAGGTCTTTTGCTTTTTCCAGACGTTTCCGG
>CAUWNO010000171.1:0-4438 GCA_963559965.1 uncultured Lachnospiraceae bacterium
GTAGATATCCTCTCCCCCCAGCGTCACCTTTCCTGTGATCCGGCAGCCCTCCACCAGATCGTTCATTCTGTTCAGCGTCTTCAGAAATGTAGACTTTCCGCAGCCGGAAGGTCCGATAAACGCTGTAATCTGATTTTCATCTATTTCCATATTAATATTTTTAAGAGCCTGAAAATCCCCGTAGAACAGATCCAGATTCTCTATATTCATAATTCCCATTTCTTACTCCAATCCGCCCTGTCTCAGGCTTCTGTTTTCTTCTGCAGCTTTTTTGCTGCAAATCCGGAAATTGCATTAATAGCAACGACAATCACCAAAAGAACGACTGCCGTAGCCGACGCCTGATCTACATGAAAATTCTCTCCTGTAAGCACATACATATGTACTGCCAGCGTACGTCCTGATCCCATCAGTCCGGCGTACTTTGCCACTGTTCCTGACGTGTACATCAGCGCAGCCGTCTCTCCTACGATACGCCCGATTCCCAGTATGACGCCTGCCAGGATTCCAGGAACAGCGCTTGGCAGAACGACACTGAACACAGTTCTGAGTTTTCCGGCTCCCAGTCCAAAGCTTCCCTCCCGGTAAGAATCCGAAACTGCCATAAGTGCCTCTTCTGTCGTCCTCATAATCAGAGGAAGTATCATAATCGCCAGCGTAAAGGCTCCTGCAAGCATGGAATAGCTCCATTTCAGATATGTTACAAAAAAGAGCATACCGAAAAGTCCGTACACAATAGAAGGAATTCCTGCCAGTGTCTCTGCCGTCACACGCACAACGCCGATCAGCTTATTTCCTTTCCTGGCGTACTCCACAAGATAAATCGCCGCAAAAATTCCAAACGGAACAGCCAGTGCAAGCGCCAGCACTATCATTACTATCGTATTGAATAAAGCCGGCATCAGCGACACGTTATCTGACGTATACTTCAGAGAAAAAAGCGACGGCGTCAGATGCGGAATTCCCCTGACCAGTATATATGCAAGCAGAAGCACGAGTATTGCAAAGGTCGCAAGCGTCGCGAGCATGACCATAAGAAAGAGAAGAAAGGAACCCGGATGATTTCTGTAAGACTTCAGCCTGTCCTTTAAGGTCTGTCTGTTAATTGCTTCCATTTCCATTCCTCCTCAGCAGCGATACGCTCATATTAATAATCAGGATGAATACAAAAAGTACGACCGCCGTAGCAATCAGAGCCTCTCTGTGCAAATCTGCCGCATAGCTCATCTCCATAACAATATTCGCTGTCAGAGTACGCACTCCCTTAAGAAGTCCCTTCGGCATATGCGTCTGGTTTCCCGCTACCATAATCACTGCCATCGTCTCTCCGATAGCGCGTCCAATCCCCAGAACAACGCCTGTCAGCACGCCTGATTTGGCTGCCGGAATCACAACGGTAAAAATACTTCTCTCCGGAGTTGCCCCCAGAGCAAGCGCTCCTTCATAATAGCTTTCCGGCACGCTTCTGAGCACCGATTCCGTCGTTCCGATAATCGTAGGAAGGATCATGATTCCCAGAAGAATACACGCCGTCAGCATCACATTTCCCTTGCATCTGGGTATCTCACGCAGAATAGGAACAAGAACCATCATTCCGAAAAATCCGTATACAACCGAAGGAATTCCTGCCAGCAGCTCCGTCGCCGCCTTCAGGGGGCGGTAGATTTTTTTCGGACAGAATTTTGCCATAAACACCGATGTGAGAATTCCAATCGGAACACCTATGAGAATTGCTCCTGCCGTCACATAAATGCTGCCCAGAATAAAGGGCAGAATACCGTAAATATTATTTGCCGGTCTCCATCGTGTTCCCAGAAGGAACTTTAACGGTCCTATCTCTGCAATAGCCGGAAGACCGTTTGCAAAGAGAAAGACGCAAATCAGCGCCACTGCCAGAACAGAGGTACAGGCGGCTGTAAAAAACACCGCCTGCATTCCCTTTTCCTTCCAGTGACCGCTTCCCGCTTTCGCATTCTTTTTGCTCTGGCTTTCAATCACCTGTTTCATACTTTATGTACTCCTATATCCCGTACGCTTCGTCTTACTCGACCTCGCTCCAGGTCAGCGTTTCGCCTGTGAAAATGCTCTTAACCTGCTCGCTTGTCATACCCTGAACCGGGTTGTTGTTATTTACGATAACAGCGATTCCGTCCTGTGCGATTACTGTTGCTGTCAGCTCTGCCGCCTCGCTGTCCTTCAGAGCGCGGGACGCCATTCCGATATCACATACGCCGTCGATAGCAGACGTCATACCTGTTGTGGAGTCGCTTGTCTGAATCTCAATCTTTACATTGGAGTTAAGAGCCATGTAACCCTCAGCCAGCTTCTCCATTACCGGAGATACGGAGGAAGAACCTGCCACTACCACATCGCCGGAAGCTTTTCCGCCCTCAAAAGCCGGAGCCGCATCATCTACTGTAATATAACCTTCCTCAGAAACGATTGCCTGTCCCTCAGCGCTCATAATGTAGCTGATAAAATCCTGAGCCGCCTCGCTTGCATCTCCCTTTGTCGCGATGTTGAACGGTCTGTATACCTTGTAGCTGTCGTTCTTGATATTTTCTACAGAAGCGTCTACGCCATCAATCTGAAGAGCTTTTACACTCTCGTCAAGAGAACCAAGAGATACATAGCCAATCGCGTAATCATCGCCCGCTACGCCTGTCATCATGACGGAGGTGTTGTTTGTGATTGTCGCCTCCTCTGTTGTCATATCGATCTTCTCGCCGGACTCATCCTTCTCCTCTACGCCGAACAGCTCGATAAATGCTCCTCTTGTTCCGGAACCGTCCTCACGGGAATATACGGAAATATCATTCTCAGTATCAAAACCGTCTGTCTCTTCTGCCGTCTCATTTTCTCCTGCGTATTCTGCATCTGCCGCCGGTGCGTCTGTTGTCTGCTCTGCGGAATTTCCGCAGCCTGCCAGCATCGCTCCGCAAAGAGTTACTGCCATTAAAATACTTACTACTTTCTTTTTCATAATTTTTCTCCTTCTGACCTGTTGTTCTCTCAGGTCTTTTCTTCTTTTCTCTTCTCAGAGCTTTCCTCTCGCCCTGTACCTCTATCTTATCGTCTGAATGTTAAGTACAAAAGCACGCCTTCGTAAAGCCTGTGTTAAAAAAACGTTAGGCTTTTAAGAAATCCGCACGGTTTTTTGTTCCTGTTTTTCATTTCCCGTGGTATAATAAGAATATCTCGCCTTCTGTCCGCCGTTTTGAGACAGAAGACTTATCGGAGGATATCATGGACTTATCAATGGAATACTTTCTTGAGCAGGTGACGGCGAACCCTCTGCTTCTTCTTGCAGTTGTACTCACCCTTGGCGTCATTCTTGTCAATGGATGGACGGACGCTCCAAACGCCATCGCCACCTGCGTGGTAACCCGGTGTATGCCAGTCAGGGCAGCCATTCTTATGGCGGCTGTTTTCAATTTTCTCGGCGTCTTTCTTATGAGCATGATCAACGCGACCGTGGCGGAAACCATCACCAAAATGGTGGATTTTGGTCCAAACTCCCACGAAGCTATCGTTGCCCTGAGCGCCGCTCTCTTCGCCATCGTGGTCTGGGCTGTTCTCGCATGGTATTTTGGAATTCCTACAAGCGAAAGTCATGCTCTGATTGCAGGACTGACCGGCGGAGCCATCGCAATCCACGGAGGACTGGACGGCGTCAATGCTGACGAATGGATCAAAGTCGTCTACGGTCTTGTCATCTCCGTCGTTCTCGGCTTTGCTCTGGGCTTCCTCGTCTGTAAAATAGTAGTTCTTCTTTTCCGGAAAGCGGACCGCCGACGGACAGAAGGCTTCTTCCGGGGCGCACAGATCTTCGGAGCTGCCTGCATGAGTTTCATGCACGGCGCGCAGGACGGTCAGAAGTTCATGGGCGTTATTCTTCTGTGCATCATGCTTGCAAACGGAAGCAGCCCCGACGCAGGCGCAGCCTTCCATATGCCTGTCTGGCTGATGCTTCTCTGCTCTGCCGTTATGGGAATCGGAACTTCTGTCGGAGGAAAAAAGATTATTAAGTCTGTGGGTATGGATATGGTAAAGCTGGAAAAATATCAGGGCTTTTCCGCGGATATTGCCGCTTCCCTGTCTCTTCTTTTCAGTTCCGTCTTCGGTATCCCCGTATCGACAACCCACGCCAAGACTACTTCTATCATGGGCGTCGGCGCTGTAAAACGGCTCTCTGCCATCAACTTCGGCGTTGTGAAGGAAATGGGGCTGACATGGATTCTCACCTTCCCCGGCTGCGGACTTATCGGTTTTCTTATGACAAAGCTGTTTATGTGGCTCTTTTAAACATATGGAATAATTTCAGAAACGAAAGGATAAATCATTATGGCAAACAAAGCAGATCGTCTGTATTTTGAAAATTTTGTAAAGGCAGGAGATATCGCCTGCAGAGCTTCCGCTTATCTTGTAAAATGTCTGG